>JAITFO010000013.1 GCA_031281265.1 Candidatus Fibrimonadaceae bacterium | reverse complement strand
GAGAAAAATGGCTCGGAGGTAGAGAATATGCTGCTCAGCGAATGGGATCAGGATGAAGCCCTTGCTGTTAGATATGAGGAAGGTCGTGAGGAAGGCTTTGATATGGGTCTTAGCAAGGGCATTAAAAAAGGTCGCGAGGAAATTCTGGACTTTATAAGAAAAGGCTATAATTTAACTGATATAGAGAAGCTCCTTCGCGGGTAAAACCCGCTATTGGTGGCATTAACCTTGCCAAAAGCTTTATTTTTTTCTATATTTTACGCTGATAAATTTAATTTTCTGGAGTTAATCTGTGGCTGCAAAAAAAATGGTTCCGCCAAACAAGTCTTGTGTAAAGAGATTGCGTCAAGCTGAGAAGGCAAACGCTGCAAATCGTTCCGTGCGTTCTGCTATTCGCACCAGCCTTGGCAAAGTGCGCAGTGCCAAAACCAAAGAAGAAGCCCTGAAAGAAGTCCCAAGGCTTTACAGCATGATGGACAAAGCTGCCGCCAAAAGCCGTGCCGGTTTTAGCAAAAACCGCGCCTCTAACTACAAGGCTAAGGTAGGGCACCTGCTAAACAAGTTATCAGCCGTTAAGGCCTAAGGAAAATGCCCTTGCCACCGTTGAGCAATCTACGCAAGGGTGTTGTTTTTTTTGCTTTTTTCCTCTTCTGTTTTATCCTGTATAGGTTGTTTTTTTATGAAACAGCCACCGATTTCCCCGAACCTCAAGAAGAGGCTCCAGACGTTTATACCGATATGTGCCTTCTGGTTGTATCTGGAATGCCGATGAATGTTGATACTGTTTTTAGCTTGAAAAACGGCACGAATAAAATTTTTGCCTACTCCTATTTGGAAGCGGGTTTTAAAGCAGCAGATACCTTATGGCATATATGGTATTACGAAGATGAAGAGGTGAAAAAAATTGAATGTCAGTTGCAGGATTCCGCTTGTTTCAGCTCTCTTTCCGCAGATAGCCTAAAGAGTGGAGAATGGAGCGTTGATATTAGGCAAGGCAATATTTTGCTTAGCGTAAAGCAATTCAGCATTGAAGAGTAGTCGCTTTTAACGTCCACCCACCAAAATTGAGTCCACTTTTATTGAAGGCTGTCCAACAGTTACCGGAACGTGCCCTGAGCTTGCGCCGCACATGCCAGCTGCGAGTTCAAGGTCGTTGCCAACCATGCTTATCTTTGGCAAAATTTCATGACCTAGCCCAATAAGGGTTGCACCGCGAACCGCCTCTCCCAATTTGCCATTTTTTATCTCGTAGCCTTCTTCAACCGCAAAATTAAATTCCCCGGTTGCAGGATTAACAGAGCCTCCCGCCATTTTTGCGGCATAAAGCCCGTTATCAACTGTGGCTATCATATCTTGCAAAGTGGAATTGCCAGCTGCTATGAATGTGTTTCTCATTCTGCTAACCGGTGCATATTTATAGGACTCTCTGCGTGCGCTGCCTGTAAGGGGCAAATCCAATTCCTTTGCGCCAACAATATCGCTCAAAAAATTTTTCAAAATCCCGTTCTCAATCAAAACGGTTTTCTGCGTTGGAGTTCCCTCGTCATCCACCGCCAAACTTCCCCAAGCTCCGCTCATGGTGCCGTCATCTATGGCAGTCAGGATAGGTTGCGCAACCTGTTCGCCGAGCTTCCCGCAAAAAGGGCTTGCCTGCCTGCGGATAGCCTCCGTTTCCAGCGGATGCCCGCACGCTTCGTGAAAGATTACCCCGCCAAAAGCGTTCCCCATAACAACGGGCATTTGCCCGCCTTTTATATAAGGAGCAGATAGCATTCTCAAAGCTCTTTCCGCACAAGACTCCGCTAATTCCTTTACTGGCAAATTATCCAAAAACTCAAACCCCCCGAGCGAACCCGGTGCTTCGTGTGCGGATGTACGCTCCGAATTTTCCGCAGCGGTTACATTTACCGCAAATCTTGTCCTTGCTCTATTATCGGAAATTTGCAATCCATTGCTGTTCCATATATTTATGTTTTGAACGCTATCCACGATGGAGGTTTCCACCTGCACAATTTTTGAATTGGTTCTAGCTGCTGAATTTGCTGCAAACAAAAAATCCTTCTTGTAGTTTTGCCCCAAAATACGCGGGTCTTTGAAATTGTCTCTGTTAAAAGATATATAACTTTGTTCTTTGCCAAATTGCGTTTTTTGGTCACCTTTTTTGTTCTTTGCCAAGGACAGATTTTTTGCGACGTTCACCAACGATTCCTCTGAAGAGTCGCTGGTGAAGCCATAGAGAACTTCCGTCCCGTATAACATTCTTATCCCTATTCCGTAAATTATGGAAGCGGATGCTCCTTCCATGCTGTTGTCTTTTAGCGATAGATATGATTTTCTCGTTTCCTCTTCGTAAATCTCGGCAAAATTCGCCCCGGCATCAAGGCAAATGTCTAAAATTTTTTTAGCTAAATCTGAGTGCATATTAGGAAATGTAGAAATTTATATATTTATTCTATTACATATTAGCAAAAATATGGCAAAGGATTTATGAATAAAATTAAACTTGTTTCAGCGTTAGCGGTATTGTTGGTAGCAGGCATTTTGCTCGCTTTGATGTTTTTCAGCGGCTTTAGCCCTGCCGAATACATAGGCGGTTCTTGCGATATAAAAGACTACAAAATTGTGAGGATAGGCGAGCAAATATGGATGGCGGAAAATTTAAACTGCTATGTTATAGGTAGCAAATGTTACAACGATGACCCAGCCAACTGTGCCAAATACGGCCGTCTCTACGATTGGTCAATGGCTTTAGCATTGCCTTCTAAATGTAATATTGCCTCTTGCGCAAACCAAGTAAATGCTCATCATAGGGGTATTTGCCCTGTGAATTGGCATATTCCCAGCAGTGAGGAGTGGGAAGCATTGTACAGTTTTGCAGGCGATACTATTGCAGACGGTATTACAAAAACATCTAACTTTATAGATAATCCAACTGCTGGCAAGCGTTTGAAAGCTAAAGAGGGTTGGTCTAATTGCGGTTCTCTCGGTTCAGGCAAAACTTATCTATGCGAAGACAATTTTGGTTTTTCTGCTTTGCCCGGCGGTATAGGTAATGCCGGGGATTTTTTCAGCAATATGGGTGGTTACAGTTTTTGGTGGAGCATTGACGAGCACGACCATGTAATGGCTTATGGGCGGGGCTTGATTTACAACAGCGACCACGCCAACTGGTTCAACCACGATAAAAACCACTTGCTCAGCGTGCGTTGTTTGAGGGATTAATTTTCTATATTCCCCCCATGTTTTCTCAATACTTATCTCAATCTGCTCTTAAAGGTACTGTCAAAGATTTAATGACTTCTGGGCTTGCTGTTGAATTTATCCAGCCTTGGTACACCCCTCTAAGCACAACGCCTGCAACCACAGGCATAGCGGTTGGCGGAATAGGCAGTGCATTCACCGTAACTCCGGCAGGCACAACCCCTGTTATGCACTTTTTGCCCGGTATTCAGGTTCGGGGTGAGAAAAACGGGGATTTGAGATTAAACGATTTCTATTTCAGCGAGTCAATTCAAGGCGCGCCTTTGAAGGTTGAAAATGTTGCGCAGGTTTATGAATTGTTATCATTCTTCCCTTTGGTGGACATAAAGGGCAACCCCCTTGTGCCACAAGGTCTTAAGGCTAACGAGATAGCAAAGCTGTTGGAAGACGCAACAAAAAAAGGCGATTTATACGCTGCAAACGAAAAACGCCTTAACCGTTGGCATATTGAATGGAGCCGCCGGACAGAAGCGATGCTCGATAGCAAAAATCGCAGCCCGCGTTTTCAAAGGCTTTGGCTCATAGACTTTTTTGACGGGCTTGTTGGCGAAACCCCCGAAAGGCAAGGCTCGCTAACCGCGGCTTGGGACAGTGAGCAGGAGATTTCAGGGCAGCAGGGCTACAATCCGGAATTGATGGAATACACAGCCTTGTATCCCGTTTCCGCTACTAGATATATCTCTAAAAAGATGACGAATATACGCAAAATCCAGTTTTCCCCTGTGCTGCCGGGTAACGAAAAGATGAGCAGTTTGCCAGTAAATGCGACTGTTTTTGAATTGGAAAACCCCACAAACAAAACCCGCGAGATAACCATCGTTCAGATGCAAGAAAATCTCTGCGGGTATAATGTTTTAAAAGATAGGCACGGAGTTCAAGACTCCTCTTTTGTTTTGCAGCCAAATGCTAAATTTCCCCAAGCGGAGTCCTTTGGGCAGGTTCAATCCGATAGCCGCTATACCATAGGCATAGAATTTTACACAAAAAAATTTCTCACGGAATCCGACTGCGCGGGCAAAATGGCGATTGCGGCAACTTGGAACCCCGGTGTTATCGCTCAGGCAAGCACAAAACCTATGTTCTACAAGCAAGACGAAGCTACCGTGTTAAATGGAGCCTTGCTCTCTGGCAGAGTTAGCAAAAGCTGGGTAAAGAATGTTTACAGCGGTAGGGAAACAATGGCTGGCGTTCTATGCGTGACCGTTGAGCTTCCTCCAAACACAAGTGCTAGGGTTCAATTCTCGTTAGCACTTGATTTCCCCTTGATAAGGATGAACGGTTTGAACTCCGTTAAAAGGTACACGGAATTTTACCCAGACCCAGACAAGCGAGTAAAGCCGCTGCTCTTTGAATTTATAGAAGCCATTCCGCGCATTGAGTCCGCTATTCCCGTAAACTATAACCGCCTTGTTCCAGAACACGCCAGTAAAAATTTCCGCACCCTTGCCATAAACACCTTGAGCTTTTTGGCAGAGGCAACTATTTGGGACAAAGAGGATAAATTTTTGGTTCGCGAATGTGCAGATTATCCATTCTTCAACAGTTTGGATGTTTATTTTTACGGCTCTTTCAGCCTACTTGCCCTTTTGCCACGCTTGGACGGTTGCGTTATGCGCAATTTTGCGGATGCGGTTTTGGCTACAAACTCGCAGATTCGCAGGCATCATTCCTATGTGGGTTTGCCCTACGCGGATTTGCCAGACCCAAAGTTGGAGGGCATGAGAGGAGTTAGGGGAGCAGTTATACACGATTTGGGCAGCCCTTTTGACGCTGCCCCCGACGCCTATGATTGGCATAATGTAAAAGAGTGGAAAGACCTCGCACCAAAATTTGTTCTGATGGTGATAAGGCATTACCAGATGACAGGCGATATTTCCGTGCTAACTTATTGCAGAGATGCGGTTTATGCTTCGATGGAATATCTGGAAAAATTGGTTGAGCCGGGGCAGGTGTTCCCGCTCACCCACGGAACGGACGATACTTTTGACAACTTGGCGAGCCACGGGATTTCCGTTTATTGCGGTTCGCTGTGGGTTGCGGGCTTGCGCGCCGCGGCAAAAATTGCAGAAACCCTCGGAGACAGGGACCGTGCTAATCACTGGAATAACTGGGCTAATGATGCCCAAAGGGTTTTCCACGAGGTTTTGTGGAACGAAAAGGATGGCTATTTCCTCTTTTACGCTTCCAAATCGCAAGGCGTGAACGATGATGTTTTTGCTGATGCTCTTTTGGCGGATACATATTTGCGCTTGCTGAATATGGAGCCTATTATGGATTCAAAAAAGGCAAAGCGAACCTTGACAAAAATTTACAACACCAACTATAAAAAGAACAGCCCTTTGATAGGTGCAGCAAATTTGGTGCACAAAGACGGCTCGCCTCTAGATGAATTTAATTTTCAGGCGCACGACGTTTGGATAGGCATTCAATACAGCCTTGCAACCGCAATGTATATGCACGGGATGAAAAAGGAAGCCGAGGATTTATTGGAAGCGTGTTTCCGCAATCTTTACAAAGAGGCTCGTATTCCTTTTGCCGCACCGGAGGGCTTTAACGGGAGCTGCCGTTTGCACGTTGGCGGCAAGGTGACAAAAGCATTGCTCGCCGATTTGAAAAAAGCAAAAGCCTTGCTCGAAGATAACCGCATATCACCAAACTTGCCGAGGAATTTGAGCAAGTTTGAAAAGCAGTTTAAGAGCATTTGCACAAAGCACAAGATTAAAGCATCTGAGCTTTTCGCTTTGCTCCACGCCACAGCATTAAAATACACAGCAGGGAAATACTTTAGACCGGGGATGGTGTTCGCGGTAGCTAAGGTGCTATGATATGGCTGAATCGCTTCGCAAGATAGATTTTTTTAAGGATTTAGATGAAGCGACTCTGAACAGGTTTGCAGCAATAGCTACCGTACAAAATTTTCAGCACGGAGAAACCATAATACTCGCGGGTGATACGCGCAGAGCCATGTTTTTTATATCAAGGGGGCAAGCGAAGGTTTTTTCCGATTTTAAAAAATCGAGAAACAGCATTTTGAGCTTGCTCGCCGCTGGTGATTTTTTTGGTGAGATACAGCTTTTTAGCGAAAGTGCCAAGAGTTATTTTTCCATCAAAGCCGAAGGCGAATGTTCAGTTGTGATTTTTAAAGGGAAAGATTTTATAAGCGAAATAACAAATACCCCAAAATTGTTAATAGCTTTTTTAAGAGCAACAACGCGAAAGCTCGCCAAAACTTATATGCAAATAGAATCTCTTTCTATGAGCACAATTAGAGGCAGAATAAGGTCTTGCTTAATGCAATTTATAGAGGAAGCGGGCGGAAAAAACCGCCCTACACAGCAGCAAATAGCGGCGATGTGCGGCACTACAAGGGAAACGGTGAATAGGGAACTGTCTTATCTGGTTAAGAACGGCTACATAAAACTAGATGGCAAAAATTTAATTCTGCTGAAAGATTTGTCCAGTTAAATCATCTATCATAGCCACGGCTTCATCATATTCCCCTATTAAATTTTTTTGCAGGATATTTTCAACGCTTTCGCCTATATCTGCCGCCTGCGTGAACATTTGCAAAGAGTTCGCTGCCTTGTCAATGGCATCGGAATCAAAAATGCCAATTGCTGCTTTTAGATTATTGAGTTCGTTCTTCAATGTTTCAAAATCAACGGGAACTTTTTTGTCATTTTTCTTGTTCGCTGAAAGAACCGTGTTTATATTATTTAAAAGAATTTCTAAAGCCATTAAAAAATGGGCGTTTTGCTGCTTAATAAATGCTGAATCTCTTTTTTTCCCCGCTGCTTCCAAGGATTTTGCGGTTTCGGATAAATCAAAGGCTCCTATGCTTGCGCTAGCGCTCTTCAATGCATGGACATAAGTTGTGTATAAAGAATAGTTGTCCGTTTCCAAACTTTTCTTGATTTCAGCCATTTTTTGAATCCCGTCTTTATGGAATACGGCAAGGGTCTGCATATAGACTTTAAGCGACCCGCCTGTCATAGAAATGCCTTTTTTGACATCAATGCCGCCAATTTCCATCTCCGTAGCTTCGGGAGCATCGGCATCGGCTATCTTTTCCTCCAGTTTTTCCTGCTTTTCTTTTGGAAGCCACTTTGCCAAAATGGCATCCAGCTTAACTATGTCTATAGGTTTTGATAAAAAATCGTTAAAACCATTTGAGAGAAACATTTCCCTTGTGCCAGAAACAGCGTTAGCAGTCAGCGCGACAATCGGCAAACTTGCATAACGCGGATTTTCACCACCCATTTCCCTTATGAGCTTTGTAGTTTCTATGCCATCCATTTCTGGCATCATGTGGTCCATGAATACCAAGTCGTAGAGGTTCTCTTTTATCGCCTCAATAGCTGCAAAACCGCTCTGGCATAAATCGATTTTCATGTTGTAAGGCTGCATCAAGCCCTCGGCTACCTTTAAATTCGTGTCGATGTCATCCACAATGAGAATTTTTGCTTTTGGAGCATTAAATTTAATTGTCATGCTTTCGCTGCCACGTTCCTCTGTGGTTTTAATAGTGCCAAAAGGTTCGTGGGAACGTATTTTCTGGGGCAATTTAACTATAAATGTGCTGCCTTTGCCGTATTCCGAATGAACTTTTATGTCTCCACCCATTGCCGACACGAAATTTTTTGTTATGGCAAGCCCAAGTCCTGCGCCTTCTACCTCTTTATTGGCAGTAAAATCCAACCGAACAAAATCTTTGAATAATTTTTCCAGATTTTCCTTTTTTATGCCTATACCGCTATCCGCAACCTCTATGGTTAAAAGAACTGTATCATCAATTATTTCCCCGCTTGCGGAAAAAGAGACAAAGCCTTTTTTTGTGTATTTCACGGCATTGCTCAATATGTTGAGCAACACTTGCCGGATTCTCATTTCGTCTCCCAAAAGCGCATTTGGTATATTGCTATCTATATTTATCTCAAATCGTAATTTTGAGTCTGTAAGCCTCATATTAATGATGTTGACCACGTCGTTTATCAGAGACGAAAACATATAATTAGTTGGAATTATTTCCAATCGGCCACTCTCTATCTTTGAAAAATCCAAAATATCGTTGATTATGGATAAAAGATTTGTGCCTGCCTGTTTAACGGTGGAAATATATTCCTTTGCTGTAGAAGTCATATTTTCTCGCAGGGCAAGCTCCGCCATGCCTATTATCGCGTTCATAGGAGTTCTTATTTCATGGCTCATATTTGCCAAAAATCTGGATTTGGTCTCATTGGCTTTTTCCGCTTTGCGAGCTTCTCTGTGAAGACGGATAAGGCTTAGCAAACCGCTTATAAACACAAGCACCACGGAAATAATTTGAACCACTGTAAGAATGGATATCATTCGCCTTGCAAATGCTATATCTCTATCTTTTATATCCACTCCAGCAATAGCCTTAACATTGCCTTCTTGGTCAAAAATTGGTGCGTAGCCAGTTAGCAGCCCTTCCCAGCCAGGAGTGTAATTGCCTAGGCCAGAATGAACGGACCGCCCTTCCCGCGCGGTTAATAGCCAGGGCAGGGAACTCGCATCATAAGGCGGAGTGTCCAAACCGACCCGTGTTTCTTCGTTAAAATCATTGTCCACTATATACTGCATAGAATCTTTCATAGGGCGAATATAGTATGCATATAGAACATCGGCTTTTTTGGAAAAATCCAGCAATTTTTTGTGCAAATCTTTGTATGATTGAAGTTCCATGTCCTCTTTTGTCTGATATTTATCCAATTCCTCTGCGTTTATGGAACTCGCCAAATACTCCGCCACAGAAACTATGCGGCGTTCTATGTTATACTCCATTGCACGTACGGAAATATTGATAAAATGATTTGCGACAGCAGACACAACAAAGAGTGTTAAAAAGGAAATAAAGAAAAGAGTTAAAACAAGGTGCTTAATCATTGTAACCCAAATGAATTTGTGACTTTATTGAACTTATCGGAAATTTCGAGAAATACATTTACCAAATCAGGGTCAAAATGCGTTCCGCTACCATCTGAGATAATTTTAACAGCTTCTTCGTGCGGAAATGCCTTTTTATAAGGTCTGTCAGAAACAAGGGCATCATATACGTCAGCTATTGCCATTAGCCTTCCTTGGAGTGGAATATCTTTGCCTTTTAACCCTCTTGGGTAACCGCTACCATCCCATTTTTCGTGGTGAGTGGCGGCAAAAATTTTAGCGTGTTTCAAAAATTCGTGGTCAGTTGTATTTCGTTTTATTTTATCAATAAATTCTTCGCCGCAAAGCGGGTGTTTTTTTATTTCTGCAAATTCCTCTTCTGTGAGCTTACCGTTCTTTTTGAGAATTTCGTCTTTCACCGCGATTTTTCCAACATCATGCAGCTGCGAAGATTGCAACACCAAACCGATGTTCCAATTTTGCATTTCTTCTGTGAACAAACCACGCATTAAAAGAGCGCCTATCAATAAAGCCAAATAATTCTGTGTTCTCTCTATATGCTTGCCAGTAATATCATCGCGGCTCTCCACAAGCTCTGCCATTGCTTTTAAGATGGCGTTTTGAAGTTCTAAAACGGATTTGGTTTTAGCCGTAACCATTGTTTGCAGATGTTTATTGTAATTTACAAGTTTTAAATGAGTTTCTATGCGTTTGAGCAAAAGAGATGGGGAAAATGGCTTGGTTATATAATCTATAGCCCCAAGAGAGAGCCCTTCTAGCTCGCTATCTCCATCAATTTTTGCCGTTAAAAAAATAACCGGAATATCTTTGGTTTCCCTTTTGCTCTTTATAATTTTTATCACTTCATATCCGTTCATGTCCGGCATTTCAACGTCTAAAAGAATTAAATCCGGGATACTCTTTTCAAGGGATTTTAAAAGAGAGGCTCCAGAATTCATGGTGAAAACCTTGTAATATTTTACAAGCGTATTTTTACCAAGAGTCAAGTTTGTCGTATTATCGTCAACTAAATAGATAGTTCTGCGTTCTTCGACCATAAAATTAAATATAGCAAATTAAAGCCTTAATGCAAGGCTCTCTTAATTTCCTCCGTTAAGCTATCTATTATGGATATTGTTTCTTCGTATTCTCCGATTAGGATTTTCTGCAAAATATTTTCGATACCGGCGCCGATGTCTGCTACTTGTGTAAATTCTTGAAGAGAAATAGTCGCTTTATTGATAGCACCAAGATCATAAATGCCAACCGCTTCTCTTAGCTTATGAAGTTCGTTTTTCAGAGTTTCAAAATCAACGGATTTTTTTTGTCCATTTTTCTTGCTGGCTAAAAGAGCCGTGCTTATGTTGTTTAGAAGAGTTTCCAAAGCTGTTAAAAATTGAGAGTTGTGCTGGTTTATATATGCAACATCTCCTTGTTTGCCCGCCATTTCCAAGGATTTTGCGGCTTCGGATAAATCAAAGGCCCCTATGCTTGCGCTTGCGCTTTTCATTGCGTGGACGTAAGTTGTGTACAGAGGGTAGTTGTTCTCCTCCAAGCTATTCTTGATTTCAGCCATTTTTTGAATTCCATCTTTGTAAAAAATGGCAAGAATTTGCATATAGCTTTTAAGCGTTCCGCCTGTTATGGAAATACCTCTCTTGATGTCAACGCCGTCAATCTCCATCTCTGGAATTTCCAAAGTACCAGAATCATTCGTTTTTGTATCCAGTTTTTCCTGTTTTTCTTTTGGAAGCCATTTTGCCAAAATGGTATTGAGCTTAATGGTGTCTATGGGCTTTGACAAAAAATCATTGAAGCTATGTGAGAGGAACATTTCCCTTGTGCCAGAAATGGCGTTAGCGGTCAATGCGATAATCGGCAATTCTGCATAATGCGGGTTTTCGCTGCTCATTTCCCTTATGAGCTTAGTGGTTTCAATGCCGTCCATCTCCGGCATCATGTGATCCATGAGCACCAAGTCGTAGAGGTTTTTTCTCACCGCCTCAAGAGCCGCAAAACCGCTCAGGCATAAATCGATTTGCATTTTGTATGGCTGCATCAAGCCTTCGGCTACCTTTAAATTGGTGCTGATGTCATCCACGATTAGAACTCTTGCCTTTGGTGCTATAAACCGTGCCGTGACATTCCCATTTGTGCTGTAAGAAAAGTTGCTGGATACGCCGTTCAATATATTTGCGATGGATATGGAATGTACGGGCATAGCCAATATCTCTAAATTTATGTCTGCCGTTGCATCTCCAAATTCTGTAAGCACAACTATTTGGGTTTTGGATACCACCTTCTCCATCACAGCCCTGGCATTTTCCAGCAGGGAATAAGAGACTAACAGGAAGGTATAATCTTTAGCTTGCAACCTATCACGTAGCTCATAATCATTTTTTACACGTTGGCAACACACTCCTAGATTTTCCACGGTGTAAACTATGGAATCTGCATATATCTCATTTCTTTCATAAACAAGAACGCTTTTCTCATCGGGGTTGTCAATCGATGCTAAAGGTTCTGGTGAGCATATCTTCTGCGAAAGCGTGATAGTAAATGTACTGCCCTTGCCGTATTCCGAGTGAACTCTTATATCTCCGCCCATAGCTTTCACAAGTTTTTTAGTTATGGCAAGCCCAAGCCCAGTGCCTTCAATTCCTTTGTGGGTTGTAATATCAACCTGCACAAACTCGCCAAACAATTTTCTTAAATCTTCTTGTTTTATGCCGTTGCCGCTGTCTGTGACATCTATGGTTAGAATGGCCGTGTCTTCGGTTGTTTCTCCGTTCACGGAAAAGGATACAAAACCTCTTTTTGTGTATTTAACGGCGTTGCTCAACACATTGAGTAGCACTTGCCTTATTCTAGTTGCGTCTCCAAAAAGGGAATTAGGGACATTGCAGTCTATATTCACCACAAAGCTCAGATTTGAATCCACAACGCGCATTCTGATAATGCTGACCACGTCGTTTACCAGAGATGAAAATAAATAATTGTTTGGAATTATCTCCAGCTTGCCGCTCTCTATTTTTGAAAAATCCAAAATATCGTTTATAATGGATAAAAGATTTGTGCCTGCCTGCTTGACGGTAAAAATATGCTCTCTTGCGGAATCAGACATATTTTCGCGCAATGCCAGTTCAGCCATCCCTATTATCGCATTCATAGGAGTTCTTATCTCGTGGCTCATCTTTGCGAGAAATTCACTCTTGGCTTTTGACGCAGCTTCTGCCAACTCATTTTTCTCATCGGATTTATGCTTTGCTATAGTGATGCGGAACAGCACAAAACTTAGCATCAGCGCCAAAAATGCGCCTAAAAGAGCTATGAACATTTTCATTTTTTTCACTTTTTGGTAGTATTGGTCCATAGGGGTTAAAATTCCTATATTCCAGCCATTTTCAAGTCGTTTGGTAAACAGAATAAAATTTGAATTCAGTTTGTCATCTACTAATTTATGTTCGGAGATGTCCATACCTTTTTTTAAATCTTCTACCACATTGGAAATGCCTTTGTATGGCAATTCAGCCAAGGGTTTACCTATGCTCTCTTTTATAGGGATGGCGATAATTTCCAGATTTTCGTTCAGTAATATTCCGTAACCGCCTTCGGAGAGGCGCGTGCTTATAACATATTTCACTATTCTATCGAGCGACAGATCTAAGCATACAATACCAAGCGAATTGTCATCTTTATCAAAAATATGTTTTGAATAAGAAACCACAATTTCGCCTGTCTGTGCATCTATGTAAGGAGTTGTGGTTGCTATCTCGCCATGTGCGGCTACGGCTGCTTTGTACCACGGGCGTTCCCTGGGTACATAACCTTCTGGCGTTATCCAGCCGGTTCCGTCTATGTACGAATTTTCAAATACATCAAAAATGCCGTAAACGCCGTTAAAGCCGGATACATACGCATCACTAGAGGAGAAATGCTCTGTCATTTCAGTCATATATCTCAGCACTGAATTTGCGGAATTGCCCCGTAAAATCATACTGCGTATGCTGTGTGAAAGGTTTTGCAAGGATGTTTCTGCCCCCAGCAAATCGGTAGTTATTTTTGATTGCGTATAAGACAAGGCGTTTTTTGCCTCTCTTGTTAAGTAATCGTTTACAATATCCTTTACGAACAGATAGCTTATGAATGTCATAAGAAAAAAAGCCAACCAAACAAATAGTAATTGTTTGAATATAGACCGTATAACCGATGTTTTTCTCATAGCCCCCCCTGCCAATGAAATGATACATGGCCTGTATGTGGGGGGTAAAATATAAATATAGAAAAATCTCAACCCAATTTTATTCTCGGGTCTATGAAGCCATAGAGCAAATCGCTGAAAAGCCGCCCGAGCATGGCCATAAAACACGAGAGCACTATGATGCCTAGAACCACGTTGTAATCCCTATGCACCATCGCGTTGTAGTATAAAAGACCCATGCCGTCTATGTCAAACACCTTTTCTATCAAAAGGGCACCGGCAAACATAAGGGTAAATATCTCGCTCATCCTGGTTGCGAGGGGCAAAAGCGCGTTTCTCAAAGCGTGCTTGAACAAGGCCTCTTTAAAGGAAAGCCCTTTTGCCAAAGCGGTTCGCATATAATCTTTCCCAAGCTCTTCCAAAACGGAGTTTTTCATGAGGAGGGTTAAAAAGGCAAATTCCGCCAAAATATAGCAGAGGAATGGCAAAAATAGGTGATGAGCCAAATCAAAGATTTTTCCAAAAAAAGGAAGTTCGTCAAAATTATCGGAGACTATTCCACCCAAAGGGAATAAATCTAAAAATGAGCCTCCCGCTAAAAACACTATCAGCAAAATGCCAAGCGCATAGCCGGGCACAACATAGCCGGAGAATATAAAAGCACTTGTTATGGAATCAAATTTAGAACCGTTTTTCACCGCCTTGGCAAGCCCCAGCGGGATGCAAACCAAATAGGATATAAAAAACGAACTTACCCCGAAAAACAGCGAGATGGGAAATTTGGAGGATATAACCTTCCAAGCGGACTCCCCATACGCAAAGCTATTCCCAAAATCCAAATGCAAAACCTTCCAAAGCCATATAAAGTAACGTTCCATCAGAGGCTTGTCAAAACCGAAGTATGCCTTTATCTGCTCAATCTGCTCTTGGGTCAGCGTATGCGAGCCGCCTTTCATATTTGCCGCGCTCTGTGCCTTTGAAATCATCTCCTCAACAGGACCGCCGGGCACAAGCTGTATTATCAAAAAACACACAAAAGAAATCCCAAGCATTGTAGGGAGCATTAGCAATAATCTTTTAGCTATGTATTTTGACATTATTTTGCGCCATGATGAGAGATAAATATAGAAAAATAGCAATTTCTTGATATTGTGGTATTTTTTTTACTATATTCTAAAGTACCCTTTATCGCGGGGTAGAGCAGTTGGTAGCTCGTCGGGCTCATAACCCGGAGGTCGTAGGTTCAAGTCCTACCCCCGCAAGTTAAAAAGCAGATATGTGCAATGAAACTATCTATTATACTTTGCCCCGCTTACAATCCGCATAAGAAGAATGCGCATAGTTTAGCTGCTGAGGTTTATGCCTCTAAGATAATGGCATTGCTCTCTGGAAGGCCTACGCTGAAGTTAAGCGTGTTCTGGACAGGGAAAATGTTAAAAACCCTGAACAATGAGCATCCAAAAGAAAGGGAAAAGCTAAAAGAGTTTGTGAATAATAAACAGCTGGAATTTTTGGGCGGAGCGTACAACGACGCCATGCTCCCTTTGTTCCCAAAAGACCTCCAGATTTTGCAGCTGCAAAAGCATAAAGGTTTTTTGGATTCCCTGATGGAGCCAACTGGTTTTTTTTGCCGCTCTCACGCTTGGGAAATAGACTTGATAGAAACCCTTGAAAAATGCGGTTTTGAATACACCGTTATGCCCGATGTTTCCATTCAAGAGGCGCTCGGCAGAAAAGCCTCGGTAGCAGGGTGGTTTGCAGCGGAATACGGTGGCTCTTTTATGCGGATTTTAACGTATTCGCAAAGTCTCTCCTCTGTTTTTCAGAACCACCAGCGGGCTGAAATAATAAGCTCTCTAAAAAATTTTAACGATTCGGGCTGCATAAACTGTATTCTTTTGAATGTGGATTTGGATACAACCATTCTGAACAGCGAGTGGCTGCAAGCGGTGGATACCGCAAACGCCGAGGGCATAGACCTTGAACACGAATTGCTATCCAGTGCCACAAAACAGAAAGCGGTGGGTAGGGTGAACTTGGTTAGCTATTCCGCGTTTGCCCCTAGCTGCCGTGATATTCTTTTGCGAATGCCGGAGATAAATTTTTTGCACAAGAGAGTTTTGAACGTGTATTTTAAAGCCCGTTCCTTAAGCGACTCGGAAGTTCAGCAAAATGTTTTTGAAGGCCTGCTGAAAGCAATGCCCCGGAGCTATTTTAACAATACGGCAGACGGGATGTCGCAAAACCAAGTTAGATTCCGTGCAAACCGCGTGGTTATGAAAGCGGAAAAAATTTTGAGAGACAGCGAAGAACAAACCGGCACCAGATTTGCCACCCATAGTTTTTTCTTGGATGGCAACCAACAGCTTATGTTCAGCAACCCACATTTGGAATGCCTCATTGAGCCAGCTATGGGTGGATGGCTACGTTCGCTTGCATACAGGCAGTCTTTCTCGGAACTCGCTTGCGCCATGCGCGATGACGGCGAAATTTCACCGCTTTTTTTAGACCATATATGCCCCTTTGAATTTGAAAATCTAGACCACAGAAATTTATGGATTAACGATAGGCTCGGAGCTTTTTTGAGTTCCTATGAAAGTTCCATAAAAAAGCAATTGGACAAAGTGCAGATATTGCTCTTTGGCGAACAGGGCATATCCTATTTGGGAAAAGAATATCCGTTCAAAACGGAAAAGGTTTTCAGTTTAAAGAACAATGAGGCGGAACTTATGGTAAGTATTTCCACCACAAACAATTCTTTCAACGCCTTTAAAGGGGAATTTGCAACAGAGCTTTGCCTCGGCTTCCGTTATGACGATATTCGCGGGCAGTCGCTTAGAATTCAAGGGAAAAAGATAAAAACCGATCTCAGCAACAGTTTTCACCAGAACGTGGATAAAATAAATTTTAGAGATAGATATTTAGGCATTGGCGCATCTATTGAACTCAGCAAAACCGTAGATGTTTTATGTGCCCCTATTTTAGGTGCTGGTTCTAGCGCTACGCCAAATACGGCGCAAGGGCTAAGGCTTGTCATCTTTCGCAAGGTGGAGCTAAAAGGGCAAGAGAGCGAAACTTGCCATTTGCGCATAAGGCTAAACGGTGGAGGCTTTTTATCGTGAGCAAAAGTTTAGACTTTGCAATAGAATTCTCCGGCAACGAAATATCGCTTGAATTTAAGGGGATTTTAAACGCGGAGCATCTGGTAGCTGTACGGAGCGAGTTGTTTTCTTCGGTTGATGGGTTGAACAAAATTTATTTTGTGGATCTTGAACAAGTCAAGTTCAGGGATAAAAATTATTTGAATATGTTTTTGGAATTTTTGAACTTTGTAAAAGGGAAAAATTCCGAGTTGATTATTCTTTTTCACAACGATGATTGCGCAAGATATTTCAACCCTTTTTTCAATGTATTTAAAATATACGATTCAAAAGATTCCTATAGAAAAGACATAGGTTTTTGGGAAAAGCTGAAAATTATGGGCGTGACCTATCAGAGAAGTACTGGTTTGAGGCTTGCGCCCGGCGTTGCAATAGTTTTTTTGGTATTGCTCGCAGGCTGGTTCTTAACCCTGTTTTCCATAATATCCAGCCAAGATAAGGATATTCGGGAAAGGGAAGCTATTTTAAGCGACTTGCAGAATAAATACGTGCATTCCGTTCAAGCCTTGGAAAATTTAAAAACCTCCGTTGCTCCGCTCAAAAGCATGGGTTTTGATATAGATACCACCGGGAATTTGCCTCCCGGAGCCATAAGCGACTGGGAAGAATTCTTAAGAAAGAAGAAGTGACTCGTCCCAGCTTTCGTGTTTTTCGAACCCGAGCAAATTCGCTACCGTTGCCGCAATATTGGAAAGCCCTGCGTTAGGGATATTCTTCAGCGAGAGTTTTCCGTTGGTCACGTTATCGTAGAGAATAAAAGGCACGGGGTTTAGAGTGTGCGCGGTTTTTGCCTTGAAACTCCCATCCGCATTTTTTGCCGGAGCTTTAGTCTTTTTATCTATCTCATACATTTCGTCTGCGTTGCCGTGGTCTGCGGTGATGAGCGCAATGCCACCGAGAGAGTCAACCACAGGCAAGATGTGGGCAAGGGCTAAGTCCACCGCTTCAATAGCCATAGTAGCTGCACGGAAAGAACCGGTGTGCCCAACCATATCGCCGTTTGCAAAATCGCAACGAAGGAAGTTGTATTTTTTGCTCGCCAAAGCCTCTATCATGGCATCTGCAATTTCCGCACTTTTCATCCACGGGCGTTGCTCAAAAGGTATAACATCGCTTGGCACTTCCAAATATGTTTCTCCGTCAAATTTGCCAGAGCGATTGCCGTTCCAGAAATATGTGACGTGTCCAAACTTCTGTGTTTCCGAGCAGGCAAATTGCTTTATGCCGCTTTTGGAAAACCATTCCCCACTTGTGTTTTGAATTGCCGGAGGAGGAACCAAAAAGCGGTTCGGGAGTTTTAAATCGCCATCGTATTGAAGCATTCCAGCGTATGTTACTTTAGGGACTCTTTTTCTGTCGAATTTATCGAAGTTAGCATTTTCAAACGCCTGCGTGATCTCTATTGCGCGGTCACCGCGGAAATTGAAGAACACAACGGAATCGCCATCTTTAATAGTTCCAACGGGTTCGTTGTTTTTCGCTATAACAAAAGGTGGTAGGTCTTGGTCTATTGTTTTTGGGAATTTTTCGCGCAAGGATTTGATTGCAACGGATGCGCTCTCAAACTTATCGCCTTCCCCAAGCACATGGATTTGCCAGCCTTTTTCCACCATTTTCCAATTCGCTTCGTATCTATCCATTGTGATTTTCATTCTGCCGCCACCGCTTGCAATGCAAACATCAAAAGCGGAATCGCTCAACTCCGAGCAGAATTTTTCAAATGGCTCAACATATTCCAGCGCGCTTGTTTCAGGAACATCTCGCCCGTCTAATAGGATGTGAACCCTAACTCTTTTTATACCTTCTTTTTTTGCCTCCGCCACCATTGCTTTTAGGTGGTCTATGTGGCTATGCACATTGCCGTCCGAGAACAATCCCATAAAATGCAGAGTTCCGTTTGCGGCTCCTTTAATCACCTCTTTCCAAGCATCGCGTTTCCAAATTTCGCCTTTGCTTATGGAATCGGCTACCAAGGCTGCCCCTTGGTTGTAAACCTGCCCTGCCCCAATGGCATTGTGCCCAACTTCTGAATTTCCCATATCCTCATCGCTTGGCATTCCAACGGCTGTGCCGTGCGCCCTGAGCGATGCGTTTGGATATTTGGCAAAGAGCCTTTCCAAAACGGGTTTACGAGCGGCGGTTATAGCATTGCCAACTTCGTTTGCAGAAAGCCCGTAGCCATCCATCACGATGGTAATAATGGGGCCTTTGATTTCAGGTAAAGAGGAGAGTTTTTTTAGCATGTGGATAATGTAGAAAAATTTTGAGAGCTAATAGTAGCCCTTTTAGCCCCGTGAATGCTGATTTACTATATTAAATACTGATTGTATAAAATATTCGGAGCTTTGAATAGATGAGGCAGCATACAAAAGAAATTCTAAAAAAAATCATTCCAGAATGGATTTTGCAATTTCGGAGAATATATAGAGCAAACAAAAGAACTAAACGTAGGAGTTTATTGTGCTTTGAAGTACATCTAGCAGACCATTGTAATCTAAATTGTAAAAACTGCTCACATTTTTCTCCACTTGTGAAAGAAAAATATCTTGATGCTACTATGTTTCAAAATGATTGTCAAAGAATTTCCGAATTATCCGGCGGTAGGCTGAAAAGACTTAGATTTATGGGCGGAGAACCTCTGTTGCATAACAATATCATTGAATTTTTAACTACAGGAAGAAAGTATTTTCCTAAATCAGAGCTTGAAATTTGGACTAATGGAATTCTTTTGCTAAAACAAACCCCTGAATTCTGGGAAATATGTAGGGTAAAAAATATCCGAATAAACATAACTAAATACCCTATAAATATAAACAAGGAGCAAATTAACAATCTTGCCAGACAATATAATGTAAAATTAGTGTATCAAGATAACAAGACCGAACTTCTATGGTTTAAAACGAAATTGGATAAGAATGGCCACCAAAATATTGAAAAAAGTTTTAGGTTTTGTGAAATGTCTAATGAATGTATTCATTTGTGTGATGGTAAATTATACACGTGCCCTGTCATTGCATATGTAAAATACTTAAACAATTATTTTGATGAAAATTTCCAAGTCACAGAAGATGATTATATAGATATATACAGAGCAAAAAGCATGAGTGAAATACTTGACTTTTTGTGCAAGCCAATACCTTTTTGTAAATATTGCGGAAAATCATGTCTTACAGAATGGGGTATTTCAAAAAGAGAACGTAAGGAATGGATAGATGAATAAGCGATTGAAATTTCTCCTACTCTTTTTTCTCCTATTTTTCTTGGCTTCTTGTGCAAAAGAACCTACGCTTAATGTAGCGAGTGAGCGAGCTGAGCATTTTAGCTTGGATTATTTTGACGGGTATAAAATTCTGAGCATAAGGGAGGCTTGGAATGGAGACTTGGAAAAACACAGATGGTTGCTTTTGGACTCCGCTTTTAAGGAACACGAACTTCACGATAGCTTAAAAAAAATGCCCATAATTCACATTCCGGTTAAAAATGTAGTTATTCTTTCCACCACAGCAATAGCCTTTATGGAACGATTGGATTTGCTCGATAAAATAATAGCCATCGAAAACAGAAATTTGATTTACAGCGAAAAAATGCAAAATTTAATCGATTCTCTTTCAATAAAACAAGTTGGCAGCGGAAACAAGCTAGACTTGGAAACTATTTTGATTTTAAAACCAGCCCTTGTCCTCACTTTTGGTACCGGTTCCTCGCTCTACGATGATTATCCTCGTTTTAAAACAGCAGAAATTCCCGCAGTTCTCACCGCCGAATGGATGGAGAGCCACCCTTTGGCTCGCTTTGAGTGGATACGTTTTTTTGGGGTTTTGTTCGGGAAAGAGCGTGAAGCTGATTCCATTTTTGCAGAAACTCAGAAAAGATATGATTCCCTTGTACAACTAGCTTTGAATGCTGCAAAAAAACCTCTAGTTTTAACAGGTTATCCACAAGGTGCGGAATGGCTTGCGGGTGGCGGCGGCAGTTACTTTGCTAGGTTTTTGCAAGACGCAAAGGCAAAATATATTTGGGAAAGCAATACGCAATCTGGGACTTTAACGCTTGGGATAGAAACGGCTTTGCAAAGCGGTGGGCAGGCGGAGTTTTGGCTGCATCCAAGCCTTTGGACTAGCAAGGCGGAAATATTGCAACATGAACCAAGAATATCCATGCTTCCCTTATGGCAGAGTGGAAGAATTTATCAAAGCTCAAAACGCGTAGGCAAAAACGGAAGCAGGGATTTTTATGAATCTGCGGTAGCAAATCCGGACTTGGTTTTGGCTGACCTCATTTCCATATTTCATCCAGAAATTTTGCCAGAACATGATTTTGTATATTATGAAATAGTAGAATGACCTTTAAAAAAATCCTTTTCTTTATACTGATTTGCGTTTTTATTTCAAACGCGGCAGATGAAACTGTGTCTAAAACGGCATTTTCCCCTACTGCTGTAAAACCTACATTCTATGATGAACCCGTTGTGAGGTTACGTGATGGTGCGGTCCAAACCCCTGTGAATTTGGAAGGGCCTATCGATTCCAATTACATAGTTGGCCCCGGTGATTTTTTTGAGATTATTTTGCCTAGCCAGCAGGAAGGGTTACAGGTTTCACCGGAAGGGACGGTTGCTATTCAGGGTCATGGATTGGTTGAAATAAACGGCCTCCCGCTTCACGAAGCTAAGCGAAAAATCCTTGAAAAATTGAAAAATCGCTATGACCAAAGATTTATAGGCGTGCATCTTGTGCAGCTTCGCCGTTTTATTGTGAATGTTCAAGGTGCTGTTTGGGGGCCTGGGCAAGTTACGGTTAGCGGCCAGACGCGTGTTAAAAGCGCTATTTACGCAGCTGGTAACTTTAAACCTTGGGCTAACAAAGATAGTGTTTACATATATAGAATGGGCGATACAATTGCCACTACGGAAAATATGCTTTTGAAAGCTGGCGACATTATAATTGTTCCGGTAAAAGATTGGCACCAAACCATAGATATAACCAATTCGGGAAAAACCCTGACCATTCCGTATGTTCCGGGCAGTACATTAAAAGAATACGTGAAAAGAGCTGGCATAAGCATTGAAGGATGTAATGAGATAAGCATAAAAAACTCGGTAGATGGCTATACGAGATGGATTAACATCAGCCAAATTAGCACTTTTGTGCCGGAGCCTTTATCTGAAATAGAATTTCACATGCAAGCGCCTTTTGTATATGTTGGCGGGGCGGTAACGGCAGTTGGAAAGGTTCCTTATAATTCTTCAATGCATGCGGTAGATTATGTAGCGGCAAGCGGAGTAACAATAATAACCGGAGATTTTTCTAGAGTTTCTGTTTTGAGAAATGGAAAATATGTTTCTGTGAACTGGGCAACGGGTGAAATTTTGCCCGGCGATTTTATTGAAATACCTCGTACGCTTTATGAACAGACAAAAGATATCACAATATTTGTGACCTCTCTTTTGAGTATTATGGCAACAGTTATTATAATAAGGGGGAACTGAAATGTTTAGACTGACATTAGTTTTATGCGTGTTGCTTGCGGGTGCTGCAGCTGTTATAGGTTTTATGGTTGCGCGTCCAGGCGGCATAGGTAGCGGCATTACAACTACAAAACAGGAGACGAGTATCCATGCAACGGTGCGAGAAGTTCTGCCTGCGGCGGAGTTTGTCTCGTTGCACTATAGATACACCTCTGTGATAAAAGATATTAACAGCAGGGAGATGTTCGGTATTCAAATTCCCGGCACGGAAAAGAAACTTTTGGCTGTTATAGACGGAACCATAAAATTAGGTATCGATTGCCAAAAAATCCAGATAGACACAACGCGGACGGATACGCTTTTTATAAAATTCCCACCCATAAAAATTATATCCCATGAACTGCATCCAGAAACAGCCGAAGTTTACGACCAAAAGAATGGAATGTTCAACAGATACAAAGCAAGAGATTTATTTGTTTTAGAATCAAAACAAAAGTCGGAAATAGAGTTTAACATAGATAAAAATCATGAGTTAATCTCACAAGCTCGTACTGCAACTGAATATGCGTTCAAATCATTTTTGCACAGTGTTCACGTTTTAGATACTATACCTATAGCTTTTAGGTGGAATTGAATGATATGTCTCTAATTGATGTTTTGATTTTTTTGCTGAAAAGAAAGAAATATTCCTTTGGGATTCCATTTCTCGCTGGAATTTTAGGATTTGTTTTAGCTTGGGTTTCACCGGAATATTATAAAAGTGAGATCAGAGTATTTTTGGATACAGGTTCCAAAACTACAAGCATGAGTTCCTTCATTAAAAACGCCGCTTCATCGAGTGTACTCGGTTCACTCGGAGCAAGCATTATTGGAGGTATGGGGGCGCAGGAAAACGAAGATTTGTATATGGAAATTGTTGAAGGAAGGGATGTTAAATTAGCTACAATAGAAAAATTCAGGCTGGACACCATTTACAAAGGAGCAAAGTACAAGGAAACTCTGATCAAAAATTTTGAAAAAGACATAAGGATAAAAGTTGATGAATTAACGGGGGTAATCTCTTGCGAATACGAGGCAAAAAACAAGGTACTCGCCAGAGATTTGGTTCGTTTTGTTGTTGAAGAAGCAAATACTAGATACGTAAAATTGAGAAAGGAACGTGCTTTGCAAACAATAGAGCAATTGAATGTCTTTAAGCATAGCGTTATGGCTTCTGTAGATTCTTTGAGCAAAGTTTTGATAACTTTTTACAGGGATAACAATTTGTTGGATTTGGAGTCTCAGTTGAAATTGACGGTAACTGCACTTGCAGGTTACGAAGAGCAGATAAATAATATGAGAATTAGTGAAAGTAAAGCCGGTTCGGATAATTCAACCACGGCAGAGCTTCGCAAAAGGAGATTTATTTTGGAAAAGGAATTTCAAAAATTACGCGGAGAATACTCGGAGGATTATTTACCGAGCAAAAATTCCATTTATATAAATTCAGATTGGGCGGTGGAAAAACTCATTGAGCAGGAAAAATTAGAAAGTGATTTTAAAAGGCTTTTTGCAATGTTAGAAGCCATAGGGAGCAGTATTGTTATGGAAGAAGGCAATGCGGCAAAAAATTTGCCCGTAATTCAGATTGTGCAGGATGCGTATTTGGCAGACTACAAGAGCAAGCCTAAGAGAGCTATGTGGGCGATGGTAGCGGCTATATTCAGTTTTGTTACAGTAAGCATTGTTTTGATTTTATTGGGGATTTATCACGGAGAATTTAATTGCGAACAAAAAATAAGAGCTAATTTTATAAATTTGCTAAGGGTCATTAAACCATGAACAGTTTGAATGCGTGGCAAATAACATTATTAGTTTTGTTTCCTTTGTTCATGATGTATTCCTTTCTTGGTTCTGGAGACCAATTTTTACTTGGGGCTATTATTTGTGCTTGTTTAATCACAGGTTGTTTTTGTTCTTTTGTTTTGAATAAGCCGGAGATTAATGTATTATTTTTTTTAATAGCATTGGCTTTTACAGATAGACAGGCTCCTTTTTTGTCTTATACTTTTTATCTAATTAATTTTGTGATTGCAATAACTTTTATCCATTACTTATCTAATAATTTTACAGATAGAAAATATTTTTGGTTTTTCCCTTTTTGGGTTTGCTCCTACCATGCATTGATTCTTATTATTCACCCCTATTCAGTACCAGTTGCGTGGCTTATTTATTACGCAACCGACCTTGCAATTTTTTTATTGTGTGTTCTTATAAAATGGGATGCAAAAAAAATTATGTACATAGTTATTCCGCATTTGATTTATTTGATGTGTTATGGCTTTCTAGAAAAACTTGTTTTAAATCCTATACGTGTTGGCGGTCCAACAACTCATGCAACAAATTATGCTATTATTTTAACTTTTTTATGGACAATATGGTTTGTTTGGGCTTATTTGAGAAAAATACCTATATCTTTGCTAACATTCGTAACTTTTCTAGTTATCTTTTTAGTGTTTTTAAGTGGAACCAGAATGGGATTGATTGGTATTATGATAGGTTTATTTGGAGCTGTAGGAACAAAAATTTGGATAAATAATTTGCATAAATCGCTTGCAAAAAAAATAACATACGCATTGAGTATTTTCTTTACTATAATAATTCTAATTGCAGTGGCATGGCAATTATTGCCTCAGAATATATTTCTTATAAAAGCTTGGAATGTTTTACTCACAGGGAATTTAGATCCAAGTTCTATAGGTAGGCTTTTAGGGTGGGCAAGTGCCATAGAATCTTTTACCAAGCATCCTATTTTAGGTATAGGTCCTGGTAATTTTGATATAGCATTTACAGAATTTATTTCTAAACATCTACCATTTTACGATACGCATAGTATGCCTATGCTTAAGCATGCCCACAGTACGGGTTTTAATGTCTTGGCAGAATACGGGCTATCTGGAGTTATTATGCTCTTAACCGTCATTGTTATATGTTGGTTGCAATTAATAAATTTTATATGGGATAATCCTCAAAATCCCTTAGGATACTCATTATTTTTTGGCGGAATTGTAATATTTTGCCTACCAATGATAGATATGATTCCTTCACAGGGCTTGGATTGCTGGTTTTATGGAATTTTAGCGAGTTTAGGTTTTCATAAAAATATTCTTTCTAATCCAAAAAATGAACTTAACATTAAATCCGTAAGCTAACATTCGGAGAAGTAAAAAATCAATTTTACAGGTTATAGGGAAATTAGGTTTATTTTTTCTTATTGTTTTCACAAACCTTTTTGCGTAGTTTTCATCTAGCTTTTTCATTTGGCATAGTAACCACCAACATAAGAACATAGAACGTTCTTTTATCAAATTATCATAAATTCCATCTAAATATCCCTTATGAGATTCTATAATATCAAGACATTTTATTTGATTTGAATTAAAGTGAGTACTTGTAATGGAATTTTCTCTCTTAATGTAGTGATATAATTTATCGTTCAACAAAACGATTTTTTCTGCTTTTACCAGTATGGGCAAAAATACATCCATATCTTCAAACAAAATCCCGTTTGTATAGCGAATGTCCTTAAAAATATCCTTTGAATAAAGTTTATTCCAAGCAAAAGCCTGGATTTGGTCTTTTAAATACAGCCTGAATACAAAATCTACATTCGCAAGCATGGATTTTTCGCACGGATATTTTATTTCTCTATCTGAAAAATAGCTACATATAATCAAATTTGCAGAATATTCCTTTAAGGAATTTAGCATTTTCAAATACATATTTTTCTCTATATAATCGTCACTATCCACAAATCCTATATATTCGCCATTTGCAATATCCAAACCAGCATTTCTTGCACTAGAAAGCCCACTGTTTTTTTTATGCAGTAGCTTTATGCGAGAATCTCGCTTTGTATATTCCTCGCAAATTTGCGGCGAATTATCTGTGGAACCATCATTTACAATTATTATTTCTAACCTCTCATAAGTTTGATTTATTATACTGTCTAGGCATTTTGGCAAATATATTTCTACATTATATACGGGGACTATAATGGATATTAATGGCTTTTCCATATCTAATTTTTTAATATAGAAATTTTCTATATTAAAAATATGTCGATAGTACAAAATCACATCATTAAAGAAAAAATCCCTTATGTTTTTGAACCAGCAATTTTAAAATATCCTGAAACGCAAGGATTGGTGTCCGTAATAATTCCAATATATAATACCGAATTATACCTTCAAGAAGCATTAGATAGCATTGTGGTTCAAACTTTTAGAAACTGGGAAGCCATTTTAATAGACGATGGCTCTACCGATAAAAGTCCAGAAATATGCATGAAATATGTAGAAAAAGACTCTAGATTCAAATATATTAAAAAAGATAACAGCGGAGCCTTGTTGGCAAGAAAGACTGGATTAGAATATTCCAGAGGTGAATTTATAGCGAATTTAGACAGTGATGATGCTTATAACCCACGATTTTTGGAAAAAATGCTCGCAAAAATGAAAGAAGGAAGTTATGATTTTGTTTGGTGTGATTACGAAGATTTAGATGGAAGAATATCCATAAAACCAGATTATATCAAATTTACTGAAAATAAGCTTGAAAACTGTCGAAATGTTTGCTATTTTAAACATTACACTTGGAATAAGCTCGCTAAACGAAGTATTTATGCCAAGGTTCTTTTTCCACAGATAATCACATTTGGCGAAGATTTAATTCAAACTTTACAAATAATATATCATAGCGAAAATGCAGAATTTGTTCCTGAGAAGTTAAATTTGCATAGGCTTAACTGTTCAACTTCAACTTCAGTATTATCTAGCGTAACGTCAAAAGAAAAATTGCATATTCAATACGTTGTATATACAATAGCGAATTATATACTTATGAGCCACTTTTTTGGAACAAATGAAGCAGAGAGATTTTTTGTTGATATATACGGTGAATTTGAAAATTATTTTATTCTCAGCAAAAAAACTATAGTGCGCAATAAAATAGAATATGCAGAAAATTTTGTTCCAGATTTTTTAAGAGGGTTAAAAAAATCCAAAAAAAAAGATATCCATAATTTGTTTTTAATTTGGGCATGTAAAGGTTTTTTACTACCGTTTAAGCTATACATTAAACATCTTGAAATACGAGGTAAGTTAAAGATAAGAACTTATGTAAAAAAAAATATTATGACCTTAGCATGGAAATTTAAGAAAGTATTTCAATTGCTAAAATTTGGAATGATTCACCCGATTAACAATATTAAAAGATTATTTTCATCAGCTTACCCAAGATTGCCATATATAGAAGCTCATGTTTCTAATCATTGCAATCTTAGTTGCAAAGGATGTACTCATTATTGCAACACAGATAAACATCCTTCATTTCCATCAATAGAATCATTTGAAAAAGATTTAAAAAGAATGGCTCAATTATTTGGTTATATAGAACGTTTTCGTCTTTTGGGTGGAGAGCCTTTTTTAAATCCAGAATTAAATAAATTTATGTTTTTGGTAAGAAGTTATTTTCCTATTAGTGAAGTAGAATTAGTTAGCAATGGTTTGCTCATTGTCAAACAAGAAGCAAAAATTTGGAATTATTTTTTAAAGTATGATGTGAATTTACTCGTTTCTTGTTATCCACCTACATTAAAGTTATTGCCAAATATTGAATCCGTTCTAAAAAAACATAAAATCAAATACAAGATATTTCCACCTATTGAAACGTTTTTAGCTATTTTGACAAAATCTACAAATAATAATCCTGTAAAATCTTCTGCAGCTTGTAAAAAAAAGGGACTTATGTGTACAATTCTTCACAATGGAAAAATTGCAAAATGCCCTAATCTTATGTTTATAGATAAATTAAATAGATACTGCGATAATTTTTATTCTAATGAATCTGATATAATTGACATATACAATGCTCAAGTTACCGGCAGGGATATTTTGCAAAAAATATCCCTGCCGGCTAATTTTTGCAAATATTGTTCCGAATATCCTCGTTCATTTAACTGGAGTTCTGGTAATTCATTTGACATACAAGACTGGTTAGCGTAATTCAAATTAAATGTATTTTACGTTTAACATAATCAATTGCTTTTAATCTTTCGCTTTTGTTTAATCCTATAAAATAACTACTCAGTATATATAGTGGAAAAAATGTAGATAAACATATTAAAAATCCATGCAATCCATTATATTTAATACTTGCAAGAAGAGGCAATGGTATTGAAATTACTAAAATAACAAAGCATTTGGTTAAAGATTGGTTTACAAAATCACGAATAGAAAATTTTGTGATGTTATGGAGATACAATAACGCATAACTAATTTTAAAAATATTTACTAATATCAAAGAATGCATATAGTAAACTGGAGAAAAATGTAAACCGATGTATGTTAGCAGAAAAATCAGCATATTCATCACTCCATCTACTATACGAAATTTTTTGTTATTCCCTGTTGATATTATTCCTTGCCAGATAGGCATAGAATAAGTATACATTAAACAGTTTATTAAACTTAACATACAAAAAATATTGGCATATTCGGGAACTTCTTTTAACCAAATTTTTAGGATAAAATCAATTTGCAGTATTAATGGAGCTGTAAACACAAAGCTCAAAAGAAAACAAAATTTGCTTGAACGAATTATTATATCAAAAAAAGAATTCATTTCATTTGTAGCCAAGGATTTGGTTATTTGTGGCGTAAAAGCTTGTAGAAGGTTATTAGAAAATTGAGAAACTGCTCCGGTTACTTGTACAGAAATTCCATTAGCAGCATTCAGTAAAACCCCATAAAATTTATTTATTAAAATTGAACCGCCTTGTATAACTAAAATATGAGAACATACTCCCAAAAATTCAAAACCGCTAAATTTAATTCTATCTAAAAACAATTTTTTATCCATAAACCATTCAAAATGCGTTTCTTTAAAATTCAAATGACAATACACAAAATAAAAAATATTCATAAGAGCATAAACTGCAAAAAGTAAAATAGAATAAATCTTTAATTTATCAAAAGGAACAAAACCGAGAGTCAAAACAATCGCAAGTTTAAGAATAACTTCTATAATCCCAGCATAAGCATATATTTTCATCTTCTCATGTGCATTTATCGCAATTGTATAAGGCATTTGCAAAATACCAATACAAGCAGTAAATATTGTAAACTGATAAACAAAATTCGCCGTTTCAATTCTTTCTGCTGGTATAACTAACTGCGTATTCAAAAACCAAAGCCCTGCGGTTTCCCCTAAAATTAAAATTAAAAACGCTGTGAAAACATGAATGCTAACACTCAAACAGAATGTTTTCTTTAATTGCTCAAAGTCACCTTTCCCCAAATCAAATGTAAAAAATCTACTTGTTGCAGAATACATCGCACTTTGTATAAAACTAAATAGTACAATTACGCTGCCAACAATATTATAAATACCAAAATCGCTAACACCAAGCTGTGCCAAAATCTCTCTGCTCGTGTAAAGTCCAACACCGAGTACTAAAATGCTGCGAAAATATAAAAATAGCGTATTTTGAGCTACGAGTTTAGTGTTTTCCATATTTCCCACCTAGTTCTCAAAAAGTTTTTAACTTTATCTTTATA
Organism: Candidatus Fibrimonadaceae bacterium; assembly: GCA_031281265.1. Lineage (GTDB taxonomy): Bacteria > Fibrobacterota > Fibrobacteria > Fibrobacterales > Fibrobacteraceae > Fibrimonas. The sequence goes on along the minus strand of JAITFO010000013.1, from coordinate 48,701 downwards.
AGAAAATTTTGGTAACCACGAACCGGCAGAATGATGAATACTAAAAGTATTTTTTGTTTTATAAATTTTCTTATAATTCCAATGTTTAGGGCTAAAAAAATCTGCGGAAAAAATTTGCATCTGCTTTTCATTTTTATTGAACTGTTCTTTGTTTTTTATTTTTGTTATCCCATAATATTCCAAAAAAACCTCTCTCATAATAATATTCAATGGAGTCGTTGAGAATTCTCTTTCATTGTAATAATCCAAGCATTTTTTTATCCATTCGCATTTTGATTCTGCACCAATAGTAGCAGATTCTATTTTTCCAGACATATCGAAACCTGTGAAATATGGTAAATCTAAAAGCTCGTCAAATGATTTAACAATACTGACGTCTGTATCCAAATAAATGCCACCAAAATTGTAAAGTACATAAAAACGTATGTAATCTGCAGCAAAGGCATATAATTCTTTTTTCAGTGCATTTTTTACCCATTCGCTTTTTTCCACATCAAATTTATTTAAATCCCATCTTATAATTTCATAAAATGGCAATAGATTTTTCCATGCTTCTATATTATTTTGCACATTTTGCGGAATGTTTTTGCCCAACCAAATATAATGAATAATTTTAGGTATCATTTGTACAATTTCCTTAAAAATAATCTAACATTCAATGCTATGCAATATGAAAATCCAAAAGAAATTAAGTTCGCTAAAATAAAATTCAAAAATCCTTTTATCGGAACAAAATATTTTTTTTCTGTAATCAATATTTGAACAAGTTGCTTGGTATAAATCCCATTCTCTTTTTTTGAGTGTTCGTTTTCCATGAATAATAGCAAATTCCAAGCTATTCTTAAACGAATAATTTTCAATAATTTTTCATCTCCATTCCAATCGTTTAAACTGTCTAAAAAATCCATATATTCAGGTTTAAATTTTGCTGTTGTAATAGAGTTTTTTCTAAATATATAATGATATAAGGCCACGTTCAAAATCAAAATTTTTTTCTCAGCTATTTTCGGAAAAATCCACATATCTTCAAATAGTTTTCTTTCGGGATATCTTAAGTTTTTAAAAACTGTTTTTCTATAAATTTTACCCCAAGCAGAAACACTTAATTCTCCTGCCACATATAAATTCAAGGCATTATTAAAATTTTCAGATATTTTATTTTTTTTAGCTATTATTTTTTTTGAATTCCTATAATAACCAAAAGCTACAATATCTATATCTTCGCTAAAATTTTCCATTGTTGTTTGCAACATATTTTTTTCACAAAAATCATCGCCATCAACAAAACACAAAAATTCATTTTTAGCAATATCTATTCCTACATTTCTTGCACTCGAAAGGCCGCCGTTTTCTTTATGAATAGTTTCTATTCTTTTATCTCGTTCTGAATATTCATCGCAAATTTTCGCAGAATTATCTGTTGAGCCATCATTTATCAAAATTAGCTGAAAATTCGTATATGTTTGCTCCAAAAGCGAATTTATGCAAGTGGGTAACCATTTTTCTACATTGTAAACCGCAACTATTACAGATATGCAGGAATTTTTCATGATGGATAAAAATTTAGAAAAAAAAATGCCTTCGATGACCCGTTGGTGTAGGCTTTGCTCTTTAGTTTTTGTGCTATTATTTTTTATTCTAAATGTATTAACTCCATTAACAGCCGACGATTACACATATTCCCTTGGGATTAATTCATTTCATGATGTAGTAGAATCAACTTATAACCTGTATTTTAGTTGGGGTGGAAGATTAGTTACTCATTTCACGGAATCATTCTGGTCATTTGCTGGAAAGGATATTTTCAATATTGCAAATACCGCAGTATATTGTTTGTTTGTACTTTTAGTTCAGTTTCACTTAATGGGAAAGATTAAATTTAATCCTATTATGTTTTTAATGATCAGCATATTCTTATGGCTCTTTGTTCCAGTGTGGGGGCAAAACTTTTTATGGCTTGTTGGCAGTTGCACATATCTTTGGACAACTACATTAATTTTATTATTTATTGTTCCATTTAGAAAAAAATATGATGATGCTAACTATAAACTGAATTTGCTACTCTCTGTTTTATTTTTTTTTCTAGGCTTGTTGGCTGGTTGCGGTACAGAAAATGCGGGAGCAGCCGTGTTATTTTTGCTAATAGCTTATTTTACGGTAAAAGTGGTCAATAGGAATAAAATTGCTCTATTTGAAATATTAGGAACGCTTGGATTTTTAGTAGGTTTCTTTACTCTTGTTTTAGCTCCAGGAAATTATGCCCGTCAGGGATTGCTTAATCATTGGGGTAGCGAGTCGTTTATGGCTTTAAAGCGTTTGGTTGGTGTTACTCTTATATTTGGAAAGGATCTTGGATTTATACTTATAGCTATTTGTGCAATTTTAGCGTTTGATTTAGTTTGCAATAAAAAGCAGAAGTTGAATAAGTTTTCTTGTTTTTATATGCTAGCCGCTGTTGTCGGAGCTTATTCTATGCTTCTATCCCCTTCTTTTCCTCCCAGGTCTTTTTTTATAGTGACTGTTTTTAGTGGTATAGCGTTTGGGCATATTTTATTGCAAACAGAAGTAAAATTACCAGAAATGATAAAAAGAAATATGAAAGCTATTCTTGTTTGCGGCTTAATAGCACTTTCTTTTTCCGTTTTAAATTCAAGTCGAAATTTTATAGGAGTTTACCTAGAATGGAATAATCGTATTAAATATATAGAAGCGGAAAAAGCAAAAAATAATTTTGATATTGAATTAAGAGCTCCTATTCCCGTATGGGACAAGCACGTTGCTATGTACGGTTTACGAGACATATCGCATAATAAAGATGAATGGCCAAATACAGATATCGCAAAATATTTTGGATTATCTTCTATAAAAAAGATAGATGATGAATGGGAAACCATGTGGTTTAAGTAATGCGCACCCGTAAATCAATACACAATGTGAGCGTGATGTTTTTAACGCAGTTTATCACTTTTGTTTTGGCTTTTGTTAGCAGAACAGTTTTTATCAAAACTCTGGGCGCAGAATATCTAGGGCTTAACGGATTATTTTTTAACATTTTAAATGCCCTTGCCCTTGCCGAAATGGGTATTGGCACTGCAATAGCATACGCACTATACAAACCCATAGCAGAAAATGATACGGAGCAAATTAAATCCATTCTTACTTTTTATCGTAAATGCTATTTTGTTGTGGGAATTTTTATAACCATCGCTGGTTACTCTATATTGCCTTTCTTGCCATATTTAATAAAAGATGAAGTCACCATTCCAGTAAATATTTACAACGTTTATCAATGCTTTTTGATAAATTCAGTTATAGGTTATTTTTTCACACACAAAAGAACAATTATAGATGAAACGCAAAATAAATATTTAACAACAACGATAGATTTCACCATTAATACAATAGTCACTATTGTACAAATTATTATTCTTTGGGAATTTCAGGATTATATGGCTTTTTTGTTCACGAGGATTTTTGGGACACTTGTAACTTCTATTTTTATATTTATATTTGCAAACAGAAAATTTCCTTACATCAAAGAACAAGCGGTTAATTTATCTCATTCGGTAAAGAAAAAAATTTGGAAGGATGTTTCCGTTGTATTTTTTCACAAATTGGGTGGACTTGTAATATTAGGTATGGATTTTTTAATAATTTCTGCATTTGTTGGTATTGAATTAGTAGGCATTTATTCAAATTACACATTAATAATAGGCACTGTAACAATGTTTTGCCACTTATTCGTACAAGGAGCAGATGCGAGTATAGGCAATGCCATTGCAACTTTAAAAGAAAAAGACCTTTATGTTATATTTCGTAAAATAGCTTTTTTGACTTTTTGCATTAGTGGTGTAAATGCAATTTGCCTTTTAAATTTATTGAATCCTTTTATTGAACTTTGGATTGGGAAAAATTATATTTTGTCAGACACAGTAGTCTATGTAATTGTTGCAAATTTCTTTCTTATGCAAAATCGTAGGCTCATTTTAACATTTAAATTCAATGCAGGGCTTTTTCGTTCCGATATGTATAAACCCTTTATTGAAATAGTATTTAACTTGAGTATATCCATATTTTTGGTACATATATATGGTATTTTGGGGGTGCTTATTGGAACCTTGGCAAATACATTTTTTATTAATATTTGGGTTGAGGCTTTTATTGTTTATAAGCATATTTTTTCAACAAGTATTGTGAATTATTTAAAAATGTATCTGATACAGGTTTTAGCTTTGCTTTTTGCTTATGCAATTAGCTCTTACATAAATGCTTTTATTGATATGTTTGTATTAAAGTGCTTTGTTTCTGTTTTTATTTCCATTGGCATTTATTTTTTATTTTTCTTTCGCACTGCGGAATTTGCATATTTTGTTAGAATTGCGCGTATAATACTGTTTCACTACAATGAGGATAAAAACAATGATGCCTAATGTAAAGATTATATTCTGGTACTAAATTATGAATATATTCCGCTATGCAGAGCATATCTTCATCGCTGTGGTAAATACATATTGCTAGTTTAGGTTTATCTCTAAGAATGGTTTTTTGTGCTCCTTTCAATGCATTTAACTCTGCTCCTTCTATATCCATTTTAATAAATGAAACTTTTTCCAAATTCAAATTATCTATAGTTTTAACTTGTATGCATGTAAAATCATTTTGCCCGCCGCCTTGTTCATCAATTATTCTGGAATATCCAGCGTCTAATTCTTTAAATGCAATTTCGCCTTCTTTATTATATACGGCAGAATTTATCAAGGTTATTTTTTGATTGTTGCCATATTTTTTATTAAGTACCTCAAAAACTTTAACATCTGGTTCAAAAGCAACAATTTGCTTGTATTCGGAACAGTGTTTCAAAAAATCATCCACAGTATCTCCAATAAAAGCACCGCAATCTATAAAAACTTCATCTTTGCTGAACTTCAAATTGCTTAAAAAATATTCTGGTTCGTATTTTAGTTTAGGAAAATCCTTTTTGCAATGTGTTTGCCGGAATTTTACCATACCAAGATATTCATTTCTACTCTGTTCGTCTGCAAGCATATTTGCCACAGCATTTACCCGTTCTGTATTTTGGATGAAGAAAGCAATGGCATTCTCATTCGGTTTCATGATAGCAGGATTCGCTATAATTTTTATTTCATGATAACAACGTTTGATTATTCTCCAAAAAAAACTGTTTCTTGGACTATAAACTTTTCTTGCTAATTTTTCTGATAACTCAAAAAAAAACTTAAACATATTGTTCTAATATAGTAAATTCTTTTCTATATTAAGAATAGGGAAGGAAAATGATTTCAGTTTGCATGGCAACATATAACGGCGAAAAATATATAGAAGAGCAAGTTAAATCTATTTTGCCGCAACTTGCAGAAGAAGATGAGCTGATTGTGTCTGACGATGGTTCAACAGATACCACTTTGAGAATACTAGAGTCTTTTAATGACAGTAAAATAAAGATTTTCAATCATAGCAGAAATTTGGAAAATAATCACCCGTTTTACCCTGCGACTAGAAATTTTGAAAATGCACTTTTGCAGGCAAAAGGTGATTATATTTTTTTGGCCGATCAGGATGATGTGTGGCTACCGAACAAAATCAAAATTATGCTGCCTTATCTGAAAGAAGGCAATTTGGTGATAAGCAACGCATGGATAGTGAATGATAAATTGGAAAAACAGTGTATGCTGAGCAAATATGCTCCATTTAAAAAGGGATTTATGAGAAATCTATACCGAGCCACAACACAAGGTTGCGTCTGTGCGTTCACAAAAAAAATCAAGGAATATATTCTGCCTTTTCCCAAAGGAGTAATTATACACGATTTTTGGATTCGTTTGCTTGTGGAATTGAAATTCAATGCAATTTACATAGAAGAACCTTTAATCTACTATAGAAGACACGCAGAAAGCATCAGTGATTTGAGAAAAAGCAAAAATTCTGTATTTTTTATGATTAAATATAGACTTGTGATGCTGTACGATATTCTAAAAAGATTAAATGATAGAAAATAATAATATAAGATTCGTTATATACCTTGAGGACGAAGATTTCTGGTTGCTTTATTACATACGAAAAAATTTCTAAATTCATCTAATGAAATTTTTTTTACCTTTCTTTCTTTGTGCATTACCCATATATGCGGAATTTACGATTTCAGATGGTGACAGATTTGTAAAATTAAAACTCTTTGCAAAGGATTCTCTTCAAATAAATAATTTTGATAAAAATGAAAATTATAGATTGCAAAACACAATAACAGTGGGATTTTCCTTGAATGGACTAGTTGTTCCAACAATTTCCTTTAATGCATTTGTGGAATTGAATACGGATATGGAATCTGGCTTAGCATATTTAACTCATAATTATGAACCTTATAACGGTTATCCTTACGGGGAGTTGGATAATGGACGTACATGGGATTTTTTCAGAACGCGTACCGATTGGCAAGCCGCTCCATATTTTAAAATTTCAGTAGGCTATGATTACTTGTCTTACGGCCCTGCAAGGCGCAACAAATTGGCTTTGCGAGGCGGTGATTTTTACTGGCGCACCATCCAAGACACTGCAGATTATGCTTTTATAAAAAGGCCTGTACCAACGCCTTTTATAGGCTGGGATTTAAACTTAGCTCATGTCTCTTATTCTCAACACTTTATGCAATTAAAAAACTGGAAAGATTATAGAAAATACCTGCACGCCCACAGGCTGGATTTTAAAGTTTCGGATAATTTAAACTTTGGATTAACGGAAACCGTAGTTTACGGCGAAAGCCCTTCTGAACGCCGCTCCATGGAACCTATATATGTGCTTCCTTTTGTACCATATCTATTCGCAGAGACTTATGGCGGCGATAAGGACAATAACGGAATATCTGCGGATTTTTCGTGGAAACTGTTCAATAGGTTTGAAATTTACGGAGAATTATTCATAGATGATTTAGACAACATAACCTCTTTTTTTGATGATAAATGGTGGGGAAATAAATGGGCAACGTCTATTGGCTTGGCAATAGATTCTGCAAAAATCGGTATATTTAATTGGGATTACAATTTTGAGTACACACGTATAGAACCTTGGGTTTATACCCATCATAAAGGCCCAAGCAACGATTATTCTCATTTTGGGAACTCGCTCGGTTCAGATTTAGGGCCAAATTCTAGAGAATTTTATAGCCGTATGGGGTTTTCGTATAGAGAGTTTTTACGGCTTGATTTATCTGTTTCTGCTGTGGCAAAAGACACTGCACTTGGTAGCCGATTGGGAGATATTCACACACTCGAAGACCCGACTGATAAAAAGTATTTAAACTCCAAAAGCACTTTGCATTACCAAGAATACGGGACCGCAATTTTATTCAAGCCATTTTCAATTTGGAGCATAGGTGTAAAGCAATATTTAATCTTTGGTGAATACAGAGGAAAGAGAACGGAAATATTCAGTGGCGTGGTGTGGTGAAATGATCCATCCCCTTATAAGCATTCTTGTTTTGAATTACAATGGCAAACATTTGTTGAAACAATGTTTGGAATCTATTTTTGAACAAAGTTTTACTGATTATGAATTGGTTGTTGTTGATAATAATTCAAATGATGGCTCAACAGAATACATAGAGGAAAATTTTCCAAATATTACGCTCGTAAAAAATTTAGAGAATTTTGGTTTTGCCGGTGGGAATAATAGGGGAATTAAGGCTTGCACTGGCGAATGGATTTTCTTTTTGAACAACGATACCTTTTTAGAGAAGAATTGTCTTGAATTTTTAGCAAAACACATTGAAAACAAAAAAACGGAACAACTCGTTTTTATGCCTCTTATGCTCAAAGCGGATTTCCCGGAATTGGTGGATTCAGCTGGAGATATGCTTTATCCTTGGGGTTACGCTTATAGATATGATGCTGTGCCTGCGAATAAACCTGAATTTTCGGAGCCTAAGGAAATTGCGCTTGCGTGTTGCGGAGCCGCCGTATTCAATAGGGACTTGATTGAAAGATTAAATGGTTTTGATGAAGATTTTTTTCTCTACTATGAGGACGTGGATTTATCTTTAAGAGTTAGGCATTTGGGAGCAAAGATATGGCTGGTTCCGCAAGCAAAGGTCTTTCACAAAGGCTCTGCCACGGTTGGCAAAAAAACTCCGCATCGCTTGTATTACATAGAGAGAAACCGTTTTTTTGCAAAATTGAAAAACTTTCCATTATCAACATTAATAAAATACGCTCCTATAAGTTTTGCCTGTTCTTCATGTTCTTTAATTCTTTGGACAATAAGAGGATTTTTGGGAATTTGGATCAAATCTCGCTTCGATATGCTAAGAGGAATACCAAAAATGTTAAAAAAACGAAAAAAAATATTTGCTGAATCAAAAATAAATACAAATGAATTTGAAACCTGGTTACGTAAATTTCCTTAAACAATAGGAACTAATCTAGGTTCTCCATAATTTTTATAATCTTGTTCGTTTATTTTGCAAAACACCTCGTTAAAATCATCGCGGTTTGTGAGCTTCAAAATTTTTTCTGTAACCTTTTTACCTTCAAAGAAATTTAAAAAATGTTCGTAATTCATTTCCGCAATTCTATTCCGTTCTGCCTTATCCAAAAAAAGTTTACACACTCCTTGTTCAAAATCCTTTAAATTCTCAAATACATAAGGATAATTTTTTGGCATATATTCATTAAAACTCTGTATTATATTTTTCCTGTTTATCATGGAAACAAAAGGTATTTTTAAACTCATTAGGTCAATCATCGTTAAATCATTGCTTATTGGGAAACTATCTATAAACAGGTCTGCGCATTTGAATATGGGTTTATAATTTGCAACAAAATTTAAAATTAACAACCTATTTCTCGTTTTTGAATTTTGAAAAATAGAATCTATAATTTGTTTTAGTTCGTCGGTTAAATTTGTGATTAGAACATGGCATAAATTTTCATGTTCTTCGAGTAATCTGCGAATCAATTCTAAAAACTCCGATTTTTTACCGGAATATAATTTGTAGGCAGCGCAACCAGTCATGGAGCAAAAGCAATTTTTAGGAATACCTATCCTAGTTTTGGTTTCCCTAATTTGTTCTTCGCTAAAAGTTGGCAAATTTTTCTCGCTCTCGCCAGCAAGCCAAATGATATGCGTATTTGCCAAGCCTCTGTATTTTTGAGTCACAAAAGCATTGTATGGAGAGAGTTCCAAAATTAAATCTGCAAAAGACATCCCCAAACTCGGATGATGGGCAGCAAAATTCACGAATAGAATTTTTATGTTTGTATGTTTTTTTAGCAAGGCTAAAATTGCCGCGGCAAAAGCATCGTTCATGTGCATAAATACAATAATTACTTTTGGGGAAAAACTGATTATTTTGTCAAACATTTGTCTCAAAAGTTTTTTTTCGTGCATAAAAGAAAAATTTATTCCATCTATCTTTGTGTAACTGGTAATTTCCTCTATCCTTTTTTTTGCGTCTTTCATAGATTTATTTTTTTTTGTTAAAAATAATTCCGTATTGTAATTTTCTGGAATATTTTGCAAAATATTCCTTATAAGTACCGCATGCCCTCCTTGCTCATAAAATTCTGTGGCAAAAAACGCTATATTTTCTGATTTTAACTCTTTTTTATTTTCGGGCACCTTTATTTGCAGAGCAAAATTTTCTATTTCTCTATCTAAAAGGCTATTGTTAAAAAAAATATTTTGCCTAAAATTATACTTTATGCTATAGAGCTTTGATATACCAGAAGCTGAAATGCTTTTTCTTATAAAATCCTGTATTGTACCAATCATAAATTCATAAACAATATAGAAAAATATTTCTATTTTTAGAAAATAATGACAGAAAGAATATCAATAGTTATTCCAGCATATAACATGGAAAAATATATTGAAGAATGTTTGAACAGCATTTTAAATCAAACTTTTCAAGACTGGGAATGTATAATTGTAAATGATGGCTCCACAGATAATACGCTTGCGATAATTGAAAACTTTGTGGCTAAAGATAAACGCTTTTCGTGTTATACTATTCCCAACAGTGGCTCGGCAAAAATTCCTAGAGACATGGCAGTATCTTATGCAAAGGCAGATTGGGTTATAGGTATAGATGCCGATGATTTTATAGACAAAGATGTGTTGGAAAAACTTTACGCTAGGGCTATGGAAACAAAAGCTGATATTGTATATCTGAGAATGAAACTTTTTGATGAAGAAAATCCTAAGAATTTCAGTTATATTCCTGTTCAAAATTTTGACATGAAAAAAGTATTAACAGGGAAAGAGGCTGTGATGCTTACTATCCCTAAATGGGTAATAGGAGGAAATGGCATTGTTAAAAAAGAGCTATGGACTGCTTGTTCAACATTCAATAGCGGAGTAAAGCATATAAATGTAGATGAGTACGATACTAGGGAAATGCTAATAAAAGCAAAAATCGTTGCATTTGAAGATGTAATTTATCATTATAGACAACATTCCTCTTCAATTACAAAAAAAATATCAGCCAAATTTTTTGAAACGCTGATTACAGATAAAATGCTGGAAACTTTATTTTCCGAATCTTTTGGGCATGATAGTTACCATAGACAGTTCGTGTCTCAATATAGAATGGAGGAAATTATAGTAAGACGGGTGTTTTTGTTTCGCATAGGCTCAAAATTGCAAGCTGATGAGCGAAAAAAAATAAAAGGGATGATAAAAGAGCATTATATGACCATTGATAAGAGAAAAATTTTTGAAAATAACATTTTTAAGCGAGTGTTTTATACATATAGTTATTTTTTGTTTGAAATAACTTCATTTTGCCGCTATATCTTTGGGGCAAGTCTTAGATTTTTTCGCCATTTTTTGCTATATTGACTAAATGCCGGTTACGCCAAAAAATCCGCAAATAATAGATATACCTGTTGTACATGATAAACGGGGCAATTTATGTGTTGTTGAAGGGAATTCTGCTATTCCCTTTAATATAAAGCGGGTATTTTATCTGTGCGATATTCCAGGTGGCTCAAAACGCGGTGGGCACGCCCACAAAAAATTGCAGCAATTTATAATAGCGGTGAATGGCAGTTTTGAAGTAAATGTTCAAGGCAAAGACTTCAAGCAAACATACGTCCTCAATCGTTCAAATTTTGGGCTTTACGTTCCTCCAAAACATTGGTGCCAACTGAAAAGTTTCTCGAGCGGCGCGGTGTGCCTTGTATTAGCCAGCGAACATTATGATGAAAGCGATTATATAAGAAATTTTAAGGATTTTAAAAATGCATATCTATAATAAAAAAGAATTTATTGAATTGAACAAGCATAAATGTTCCGAATTGCATTATTTGGATTTTAATGGAGTTAGCATTGTTTTAGGGGAAAAAGGCGGTGAGCTTTATTCCCATTTTTCCGCTCCCTTTGGAGGATTCTCTAGCTTGCAGCAAAATCCGAGTTTGGATGTTATGGAAAGTGCCTGCGAAAAATTATATGAATGGTTAAAGGAAAAAAACAAAAAATGCCACATAACTCTGCCGCCACCGCTGTACAATGAAAACCTTGTTTCTCTGAGTTTTTATTCTTTGCAAAGCAGAGGATTTTCAATTGAATACACAGACTTGAATTATTCATTAAATCTATCAAAACCACTGCAACCAAGCCCTAATTTTTGCAGGGATTTAAAAGTGGCGTTAAAAAAAAACATAGCATTTAAAAAATGCGAAGATATTTCTGAAAATGAAATGGCTTATGAAATAATAAATACAAACAGAAAAGAACGGGGTTATCCGCCGCATTTATCTTTTGAAGAGTTGCAGAAGACAAGAGACGTGTGCGACATAGACTGTTTTTTAATGTATATGGATGAAATTCCCGTTGCTGGAGCTTATATATATTTAACAGCGCCTAAAATTGCCCAATTGATATTATGGGGCGATAAAAGAGAGTATAAAAAATTTTGCCCTATGAGTTTATTTGCCATGCGCTTGGTTGAATATTATAAAGAGAAAGATTTTTTCTATTTTGATTTAGGACCCACATCAAAAAACGGAATCCCAAATTATGGACTTAGCTATTTTAAGCATAAGATGGGGTGTGATATAACACTTAAGCATACGGTACATCTATGATCCCTTTTCTCCCATTAAATCGCATAAACTCTGCTTTTGAGCCAAACTTCTCAGAGGCAATTTTAAGGGTTGCAAAATCCGGTTGGTATTTGAGAGGCGGTGAAACAGAAAAATTTGAACATGAATTTGCGGCGTTCTGCGGAATGAAGTATTGCACAGGAGTGGCAAGCGGGCTGGATGCCTTAACGCTAATTTTCAATGCTTATAAAATTTTGGGAAAATTAAAAGACGGAGACCACATAATAGTTCCGGCAAACACATACATCGCTTCCATTATAGCTATTTCAAAAAACAACTTAGTCCCTGTTTTAGTTGAACCGAACAAAGATACTTTTAACATAAATGCCGATAAATTAAGCAATTATATAACACCAAAAACAAAAGCCATTTTGAGCGTGAATCTATACGGCAGGCAAGCGGAAATTGCCAAAGAGAACAACATGCTCCTAATAGAAGACTGCGCTCAAAGCGCAGGTATAAGGCCCATTGGCGATGCGGCTGCGTTCAGCTTTTACCCAAGCAAAAATTTGGGTGCACTCGGAGACGGTGGGGCAGTTGTCTCCAACGATGGAAAACTAAATAATGTGGTTAGAATGCTTGGGAATTATGGCTCTAAGGAAAAATATGTAAACGATTATTTAGGTTGCAACTCTCGCTTGGACGAAATTCAAGCAACCGTACTCCGCGTAAAATTACCAAGGTTAAATGCAGATAATAAAAAACGCTATGAAATAGCAATGCGCTACATCGCAGAGATAAAAAATCCGGATATTATTTTGCCACAAAAAGAGGGAAACAGCGTTTGGCATTTATTTGTTATCCGTTGCAAAAACAGGGATGCCATGCAAAAACGTTTGTCCGAAAATGGAATAGAAACTATAATTCATTACCCTATTCCGCCTCATTTGCAAAAAGCATATAAAGGCAGCAATTTGCTCTACAATAAACTCCCAATAACGGAAATGCTTGCCAACGAAGTTTTGAGCCTGCCAATTCACCAGGCCATGACAGAAGAGGAAATTTGGGCTATTATTAAAAACGTGTCAAAGTGAATTTCTATATTATCCCAAAGTGAAAGTTGCATTTATAAATCCTCCTTATTTCCCGAAATTCAGCAGGGAGTCTCGTAGCCCCGGCGTTACAAAATCTGGAACGCTTTATTGGCCTCTGTTTCTCTGCTATGCGGCAGGCACAGCAGAGGCGGATGGCAACGAGATTTTATTGCTGGATGCCCCAGCGATGGAATTGGACAAAAACGCCACTTTGGAAAAAATAAAAGAGTTTGCACCTGACTTAATTATTTGCGAAACTTCTACACCCAGCATAATAAACGATTTGCAATTTGTAAAAAGCGTTAAGGAAACCTATCAAAAACCCGTTGCTCTTATGGGAACTCACGCAAGCGCAGAACCCTTGGAAACGTTGTCGATGGGGACAGCCCTTGACTTTTGCATAATAGGCGAAGCGGATTGCACAATAAGAGATTTGATAAGACATTTACGAGGCGATGGGGCAAAAAATTTATCCGAAATTGCCGGGCTTGCTTGGCGAACCCCCGATGGCTCAACGAATTTTCAACCAGAAGGGCAAAAAATTCAAAATTTAACCGAACTGCCCTGGGTTAGCAAAACTTATCACAAACATCTATATTCCTGTTATAAAAAATATTTTTATGGCGCAAATTTAAATCCACTGGTGGTAATTCTCGCCGGACGCGGTTGCCCTTACCGCTGTACATACTGCGTTTTGCCTCAAACGATGAATGGGCATGTTTATAGAAAAAGAGATTATAAGGATGTTGTAGATGAATTGGAATATATAAAGGAAAATTTCAAAGACTTGGGTGAGGTGTTTTTTGAAGACGATACTTTCACCGCTGATAAAGAAAATGTCAAAGCGTTTTGCGAAGAGATTTTAAAGAGGAATTTGAAAATAACCTGGAGTTGCAATGCAAGAGCGGATGTTCCAGAGGATTTGCTCTTTTTGATGAAACGTGCAGGTTGCCGGGAATTGTGCGTTGGTTTTGAATCTGCGAGCGAGGAGGTTTTGAACAGTATTCGCAAGGGGTTAAAGCAAAGTGGTGCCATTCCGTTTATGAAGGCTGCAAAAAAAGCGAAAATTCTTATACATGGATGTTTTATGGTTGGCAATTTAGGCGACACAAAACAAACTCTGGAAGATACTTTAAAATATGCAAAAAAACTTTCACCCAACACCGCACAATTTTACCCCATTATGGCATATCCGGGTACCATAGCGTATGAAGATGCTGTGGAAAGTGGAGATTTGGTAAGCAAAAACTACAATCAATGGCTGGATAAAGACGGCTACCATCGCACAACCATTAGCCGTCCTGGGCTTTCTTCTCAGGAGCTGGTGGATTTTTGCGACAGAGCGCGCAGGGAATTTTATCTACGGCCAAAATACCTGCTTCAGCAATCTATAGCTGCAACTTTCAATAAAGCGGAAAGGAAACGGCTTTTACGCGGTTTTGGGATTTTTTACAAACATCTATTCAGAAAGCACGGCAAGGTCAATTAACCCACGCTTCTCCCGAGCCGGAAACCGTGGCTAATAAATTCTTGCCGGTATCCATATTTTTTACAGAAATTGTTTGCCCCTTGAATGCGCTTTTCTGCGCTACTGCATTTGTCTGCACAACAGCCTCTCCAAATTTTGCGAAAAGCTTGACTACATCGCCCTCTTTAACCGCATAAGGAGTGTCTAATGAGTTATCCACCAATAGTTCACCTGCTCTTAATGTGCGAATAGCGGTTCTGCCAGTAGCTTCTTCTGCTTTTTTTATGATCTTTCTCTTTTGAAAAGTTGTCTCTTGCCATACCATTTCAAAATCTTGCTCGTTTATAACTTCACCCTTGCGAACTCCTTTTTTCAACTCCGCTGCATATTCAAAGCGATGCACTACAAAAGGAAAATTGTTTTTAATGATAACTTTATTGCCGTTAAAAATCTGCACGGTTGCCATCTCTTGCCCAATCCCAGCGAATTGCGGAGACAGGGTTATCAAAATTTTGCCACCGCTCTCAGGAATTGCCAGCTTCTCCGGTATTTTTGTGGCTTCTAAATTCCAGTCTTTACCTTCTTTCAAATTTGTGGCCATTCGCAAGCGAACTTCTCTTAGCAAAAGAGCTTTCAAGGAATCTGCGGAAAGCTGCCCTGAACGAGCAACTACGTCGCAGAATTTTGCACCATCAAAATTTACATCTTGATTACCAGCAACCGATTTGATAAAGAAACCTTTTATGGCATTTTCCGTAACCCTAGTCTTTCTCCCCGGTTCCGCAACTTTGCCAACTTCTATATCGGAAATTTTTTTTGCTAAATTTGGGTTGCCTTTGATTTCCGCAATTTGCCCCAAGCGAATAACACCGGGTTCTACCGAAGCCTGAGCTTTTAAGGTAATGGAAACTTGAGCGGCAAAGATTATCTGAGCCTTGACCAATAGGATTAAAAAGATTAACATGATTTGTTTCATGTCTCTATTTCCTACCTTTTGAGGCTATTTGCAGTTTGCAGCATTTCATCGCTGGTGGTTATGGCTTTGGAGCTTATTTCGTAAGCTCGTTGCGCTATTATCATACTCACCATTTCTTCTACCATTTGCACATTGGAGGCTTCCACATATCTATTTTCCAAAGCACCGAAGTTTTCTTCGCGAGGGAGGCCTATTATGGGGGTTCCACTGGCATCTGACTCACGGTAGATACTCCCGCCACTTGCGGATAAACCTGATGGGTTTATAAATCTTGCAAGTTCAAACTGCCCTAAAACTTCTGTCTTTCCGTTCCTTTCACAGGTTGCTTCTCCAGCTGCGGATACGGAAAAGTTAAGCCCATCGTCTGGCACAACTATGGGTGGTTCAAGAAGGTAACCTTGGCTTGTTGTAAGGTAACCTTCATCGTTCTTTTTGAACGCTCCGTTGCGGGTATAGCCAATTTCACCGTCTGGAAGGCGTACTTGGAAAAATCCTTCGCCAGCTATGGCGACGTCATATTCATTGCCTGTTTGCTCCAAATTTCCCTGCGAAAACATGCGGTTTGTAGCAACAATGCGTGAACCCAAGCCTATTTCTATGCCAACCGGAGCACGGTTTCCGTCTTCCATTTCCCCGCCCGGGCGTTGCAAACTCTGATAAATAAGGTCTTCAAACTCAACTTTTTGCTTCTTATAACCTATCGAATTGACGTTCGAAAGGTTATTGGCTATGGTGTCTATGAAGGACTGGTTACCTTTCATGCCAGCGGCTGCGGTGTAAAGAGAGCGAATCATATAGGATAGATAGCAAAAATCGTGCCAAATTTTACCCCTTCTTTATGAGTCTTAGCAGCTACTATATATTATATTTATGTATATTACTACAGGTGGTAAAGTTTGAGTGATGGTAACTAATCTGCGGAATCTTAAATTGCTATGAAAAATAGGTTAGCATCAATCCCATTTGCAAGCATACCACCTAACCAGAATCTACTGGCTAGGACTATCTTAGTCTTTTTTGACGACAAACAGCAAAACAGCACAATAAAGAGACTTGCAATAGTCATAGAAAAAGAGAGCAGAGCGTTCATAATCGACAGTAAAGAGCAAATTGGAATAATTGACGTACTGGGCAATCAAGATGGATATGGGAATATTTTGTGGGCGCCAAAGGAAAGGATTGGCCTTTTGCGCAGGCTTAGCTCGGAAAAGCTACTCGAAAGCACCCCACCGATTACCGACCCAAAGATAATTAAAGCAATTTCTGTTATCCGTAATGCAGAGAAAACGGCTAACAGTGCAGAAAGCGTACTCTCTGCCGATGTCTTGGCGCTTGCCCAAATATATATAGAGCGATACCCACTTCTTCCGGGAGGGCAGTGAGTATGGCTGAAATAGTATATAAAGGGCAAACAATAAATAATAATGCGGCGCAAGAAAAAATCGCCAGCATGCTTGCTGCTGAGGTAAAAGATGCAGAGGGCAGAAAGCTCTCCAAATCCGCTATACAAGCGGAAATGGCCAGAGATTTGGTTAAAAAGAATATAGATCCAGAGTTGATAGACTTCTTGGTGTATGGAAAACCTCCATCGTAGCGGAGGGCTAACGGAGAACGACTAGTTTTCGTTCCGTGCCAGACCTGCTGGCTGCGCTTACAATGGCTGTACCTTTGAAATTGCCAGCGTTCCAAGTAGCTTCTCTTGAGCTTGAGCTGAATAGGAGCTTTCCTTGCAAATTGTGGATTTTCCACGTGACATCGCTTTTTGATTGCAATCTCAAACCATTTCCGGTTTGGGTCACTTGAATGCCGAACCGTGCATTGTTCTTTACTATGATGGGTTCTAATGAGTCTGAAGGAGGTTCTATAGGAGGTTCAGGAGGCTCTGGAGGAAGCTCTATTAATTCAGGGAATGGGCTGCCCAGAATGCCCGGTGTATTTGCAACGGGATTATCCAAAAGCGCTACGACATTCACCCACGTTCCGCTCATAAGGCTAACGCCAAACCACGCCAGAAACTGGTCAAAATACATTTCGTTGTGCGTGGTGTCTTCGTATCTGGAAGTCGAGTAATCGCCTTTTGTTGGGTCTTCTCTTAAGCCAAAAAAATCCGGCTTATAATTTTTATCCTTATTTACATCATATTCATAAAATTCCGCCATTTTTTTGCTCCAAGCAACTTTATCGGCGGAATCTCCAACCGCCATAACCGCCGTTATCCACTGCCCAACAGTCAGCCAACTGTGCTCCTGCCTATAGCGCCAAGTGTTTGAGTTATTTTCACCGTTAAACTGCGTCCATTTATCCGTTGCTGGAAGAAGCGCACCTTTGTTTGCTCCTTCAAGCTGGTAAAAATTCGCCGCGTCAGGACCGCCTTTGCTCTTTATGAAAGTTAGCGAATTTGTTAAAAACTCCTTTGCCCTCGGCTCGTTAAACCAAATTGCATCGTTTGCTACTCTCCACAAAACCCTTATTGCATCTTTGAAGAAAGTTTTACCGCCACTGTATGCATTATAACTACCGCCTCCGGGCCTGCCATCTGATTGGCTCCAGTCTGGCACCATGCCAATGCTGTAGCCTGGGTTATTACTATGTTTTATAAGGTTATAGCTTGCATCTATAGATTTTTGCCAATCACGGCTTTTATTGGAATCAAAATCCTTAAAAATACGGTACCATGCAGGCGCAAAATAGCCCAAATTATATCCGGGGCACCAACCACCGTCAGGACCGCCAGGGCAAAGTAAGCCGTTTTTCATTGAACCCCACACGCAATCAATCCCTCTTTGAGCATCACTCGCATAATTTATGCTACTGCTTACCCACTTTTCTTTTTTTTGCAATTTATCCGCGAAAATCAAAGCAAGGGCGATATCCTCATCGGCATCGGTGGCAGAGCCCGACTCTGTATTCCCGCCATCCGCAGGCTTGCGCCAGCCTTCACAAAAATTCAAACCAAACTCTTTGCCGGCATTGTAAATCAAGTCAAAGGTTTTTTGGTCGTTTGAATACAAAGCCAAAAGCATTCCGTAGCCTATGCCCTCGCTTACGGCATCGTAAGGGGTTTCGCTTCTGGGACGGCAGATTAAACCGCCTTTGCTGTTTGGGTTTTGTCTGTAAATAGGTTTAACTCTGCAACTATCTATATTCCGCTTTTTAAGCCCCTGCCACGTGCTATCCAGCACCCATTTCCACACATCGGCGTGGACTTTTGGCTGCGCATTGTTAATTTCCAGCACGGCAAAAGCCGTGGAAAACATGGCTAACAAGAAAATTGCAAAGAGCCGTTTCATACACATAAATATATATTATTTATACATACTATTTACACAATTTTTTCCATACCGCCCATATATGGTCTTAAAACCTGCGGAATTACAAGCGAACCATCCGACTGCTGGTATTGTTCGCAAATTGCAACCATAACACGCGGGGTTGCAAGCCCCGAACCGTTCAAGGTATGCACAAAGGTATTTTTGCCATTTATTTTTGTGCGGATATTCGCCCTGCGCGCCTGATAGTCCTCAAAGTTGGAAACCGAGCTTACTTCAAGCCATTTCTTTTCAACAGGGGCAAACACCTCCAAATCGTAGCACTTTGCCGCCCCAAATCCCAAATCACCTTTGCAGAGCGAAATAACCCTGTGCGGGAGCCCTAATTCCTGCAAAAGCTTTTCACCGCAGGCTACCAATTCCTCGTGGTTTTCGTAGCTCTTTTCGGGGTGGGCAAAATAAACCATTTCCACCTTGTTAAACTGGTGCAAACGCAGCAAGCCACGGGTGTCTTTGCCGTAGCTGCCCGCTTCCCTGCGAAAGCAAGCCGAGTACGCGCATAGCTTTAACGGCAAATTGCTCTCCGGGATAATTTCGTCCGCGTAAAGGTTTGTAACTGGAACTTCTGCGGTTGGGATTAAGAATAAATCATCGTCTTTGTCGCACCTGTACATATCCTCTTCAAATTTTGGGAGCTGCCCTGTGCCGGTCATCGTTTTGCGGGTGACAAGGTATGGGGGGATAATCTCCTCAAAGCCAAAACGCTCGCGGTGGGAATCCAAAAACCATTGTAGCAAAGCCCTTTCAAGCCTTGCTCCCAAACCTCTGTAAACAGGAAAGCCGCTGCCGCTTATCTTTGCGCCACGCTCAAAATCAAAAATGCCGAGTTTCTCGCCCAAAGCCTTGTGGTCAAGGGCTGCAAAATCTATGTTGCGAGGCTCGCCCCAAGTACGGATAACAGCATTGTCTTCGCTGCTTTTGCCCTCAGGCACGGAGCTGTGGGCTATGTTTGGAATGCGCAATAACTTGTCTGTTTGCCCTTCGTCTATCAAACGGATTTTTGCATCCAAGTCGGAAATTTTATCGCCTACAACGCGCATCTCCTCTACGGCTGAGTCCGCATTTTGTCCGGCTTTTTTAAGTTCGCCAATTTTTTTGGAAGCGGTGTTCCGCTCCGCTTTTAATTTCTCTGTTTCGGCAAGCAACTCCCGCCTTTTTACATCAAGCCCAAGAACTTCGTCTATGCTTACGGCAGAATTTTTTTTCTCCGTCTCCGCACGGTAAAACTCAGGATTCTCGCGAATTTTTTTTATGTCTAGCATAAGGGGAATGTAGAAATTTATACTTACTAAATTTATCCTTATGAAACATCTCCTTTTATCCCTCCTTTGCTTATCGCTCTTTTTCTGTGCAAAGCAACAGGTAAGTTCACAACCACAAGCGGATTTGAAATCATCTGGCAGTTCCGAGCGGCAGGATTTACCTTTTTGGGATGGCAAAAACGAAATGCTACGCGGAGTTGCGATTGGAAATGGCGTGTGGAATCTGCAGGAATATGCAAATATCGCTATCAACGATTCAGACGATTACGTTAGATTGAGAGAAGACGGGTTTAACGCCGTGCGTTTTTATTTGAGCTATAAATTTTTTGAAAGCGATATGAACCCTTACTCCTACAAGCAGGGTGGGTGGGATTTTTTGGATAGAAACATCCAGTTAGCGCAAGAAAACGGAATAAAACTCATCTTAAATATGCACGTTCCGCAAGGTGGCTTTCAATCCAATGCCGAAGGCGGCGCACTATGGGATGTAGAGGAAAATCAAAAGCGCTTAATTGCCCTATGGCGCGAAATTGCAAAACGCTATGCGAACCAAACCACTATAGCCGCCTACGATATTTTAAACGAACCCGTGGTTAGCAAAGGAAAATACCAGTGGCAAAAACTGGCTCAAGAAATTGTGAACGCCATACGTGAGGTGGACAATAACCATTTGATTTTGGTAGAGAGAATGAACGCAATAATTCCAAACAATTACTCAAACGATTCTGAAATGAATTTTATTTTTGTAGAAGACCCTGCAAATAAATGGGGGCTTACCTTCCATTTCTATTCCCCTATAGAATACACTCATCAATATGCAAGCTGGTCAGATGCTTTTAGGGATAAAGATGGCGGCAGGTACCCGGATTTGGGGCGAAACAAGGCGTCTTTGGAAAACGAGGTGGATTCATATCTGAAAATTGCGCAAGAGAGAAATTTGCCAGTATATTTGGGCGAATTTGGGGTGATAGAGGCAACTTTTAACAATGAAAAAGGCGGCCTTGTTTGGGTTTCTGATATGCTGGATATATTAAAAGCGCGCAACGTGTCTTTCACATACCACGCTTGGGTAGACGGTTCTTTTGGGGTTAAAGGCAGGTCCGAACTTGAAAGTCTGTTCAGGAATAAGTTTTTTGGTCGGAGATAAATGTGATCCCTATCTTTAAAAAAATTGCAAAAGATGAAAAATTGTTGCTTAAAATCACCTTAGGCATTTCAGCAATTTGGGTTCTTGCGCAAATTGTGCTCGTCGTTTGTTTTTGGGGATATCCCCATACTAAAGGAGATGCGGGTAACTATATTTCTATGGCGTTGCGTTGTTTCAATAACGGGCAATGGTATCCGATGGTGGAAGATGTTTATCCCACCACTTGGCTCTGTGCGCAGGGCATTATAAACCTTCTTATTCTGCAACTTCGCATTTTTGGCACGACTGATTTAAATGTTGTATTGAATTTATTTTTAAACATTGCGATATTGCTTGAGATATATTATTTGGGCAAAAAATTCTTTTCTAAACGCACTGGGCTTATTTCCGTAATTATTTTCTGTCTTTTTTATTCAAATTTGTTTATCATTTTAGAACCACTTACAGAACTCCCTTTTTTATTTCTGTGTTTAAGCGCCCTGTGCCTTGTTTTTTCAGGAAAATGGAGATACGTTATTGTGGCTGCTCTGTTATTTGCCATCGCTAACTGGTTCCGCCCGCTGGCAATAATATTTCTCTTTGTTTCGGCATTATATTTCTTTATCACAAAGGCCAAATTCTACAATTACATAGCCTTGGTTATCCCTTACATACTCGTTCTTTTCATTATAGGAACAATGACCGAGAATAAAATAGGTCATTTTGTCTATCAATCCACGACATTTGGATATAATCTTTTGATGGCTTCGCATGATGACGCTAAAGGAAACATTAATCATTATACCTTCCATGAAGGTGGCGCAGGTTTTATTGAAAATCAGGATTCGCTAACTTTTGCAGAAAGAGAGTCAATATGGAGGAACCGTGCTTTTGAATGGATTAAGGAACATCCTATAAAGTTTTCTGTTTTGTTCTTTAAAAAAATACCCACCTTATATGTTCATGATGCATGGCCGTTTTCTGGGTATTGGTGGGATGAAGGTATATTTGTCAAAAAGATTCTATTCCAGTCATTGATTTCTATCCCTTATTATTTAGCATTTCTGCTTTTCTTTTACGCTCTGTGGATAAACCGCAAGAAACTTTTTTCCGCAAAAGCGGTATTTCCCGTAATATTCATAACGGGTACTATCATTACCTGTATTTTCCCCGTTGGAATGCGTTACCATTACCCTTTTATGTTTACCGTGATAATTTATGCAGCTTGGGGGCTAGACAGCTACTTAGAATCGGAAGTAGCTGCAGTCTCTAGGTCTTTTTGAGCATCTAATTTCATTTTTGTAGCATCGGCTGCTATCTGCCTATCTGCAGGAGAAGGGTCTGCGGGTGCAAGGGCGGCTTTGCGAACTATATCCGCCTTTCTTATGGTCGCTTCTGGGGTCTTTTCGGGGCTTGTGTCTATACTTACATGCCCACCGTTTGCATATCTTTTGCCATCCGGCCCTGTCACATAATCGTAATTTGCACCGCCTTTCGCATATCCGCCCGCTGCATTTAAATGAGCTTGTTCATGGATACGCACCTTTTTGTCTATTTTTTCCAATTCATCCACTTTTCTCTGGTCTTCTTCGCTAAGTTTTTCCTTTCCAGAGATATCCCTCTCTTTTTTATCATCCTTATCATTTTTTTCGCCTTTATCGCCCTTTTCGCTCCTGTCACCTTTGCTATCCAAAGCCTTCCAGCCCTCATTGGAGAGGGAAAGTTCATATCCGTCCGTATTTTCCTGAGTTTTGGCGAAACCAACGGAATCAGATGGATCGCGCTTAACACCTGTTTCTGCTACAAAAAACTCATTTTGTGGACTTTTAATGCCATTGACCATAAACATATACCTATACTCGTTTGATATATCGGCATATTTTGGGAAAACTTTAGTAAAAAAGTTATAAATATAACATTTTCACCATTCCGCCGAACTCAATATGGATGGGCATTTCCAGCTTTCCGCTGAAATCTTCCCCGTCTAATTGGATAAATTCGTCGTTTGCAAGGCTAATTTCAACCTTTTTTGCCTTTATCACGGATTTGCCAGCCCCTATGGAAATAGCCTTCAAAAAGCCTTTTAGGGACTTTACCAGCAAAACCTCGAGTAATCCGTCCGCAATATCGGATTTGCCAAAAGGGTTAGTCCCGCTCGCATAGCTTGGGATATTGCCTATTATGATTGAGCAGTTGTTTTCCAGAGGGAAAATTTTTGTTTCGCCCTGTTTATCAGTTGTGCGTAATTCACCAGTCCTCAGGCGATAGTCTTTATCCGCGAAAAACCTCTTTACGTAATGCAGCTTGTTTTTTATCACGGAATTGCCCTTTATTCTTCCTTCCGCCCTGTCGCGGTTAAAATCGTGGGCAATGCGGGCATCCACGCCAGCGGAAAAATAGTTTGACATCGCGAATTTTCCGTTCACCTTCCATAAATCAAAATTTCTAGACCTTGCCGATACCAATTTACGAACTATATACAGCAGACCCCTGTTTGCAAGAGCGTCGTAGAGATTCAGAACCCTAGCTAAATCGTTTCCCGTCCCGAGAGGAATAATGCCTATTTTTACATCCTTAAATTCCTGATGGCTCAAAAGAACACTGAACACCGCAGTTGCCGTGCCATCTCCGCCAACTGCTATTACACATTCCGAGCTTGCCAAGGCTTCTTTAACCTGTTCTTCAAAAGTTTCGTAAACGCTGAACTCTCTTTGCCATTCCTCTTCCTTAAAATCCATGGAACGCATAATTTCTGGCAAAAATTCAAACACAACCTTACCCTGCCCACCGCCGCTGACAGGATTTATCAAAAAATGAATCTTTTTGGAAACAGCCATATTCCCCATTGGTTTTTGCGCATTACCGCCATTTCCTCGCGCTTCAAAAGGGAATATAGAAAAAAATAATTGCTATATTTCTCTCAAAAAATGTTCGTTAGGGGGTAATATGTCTGAGAAAATGGAGTTCCAAACTGAGGTTCGCGATTTATTGCATTTAATGGTTCATTCTCTATATAGCAATAAGGAGATATTTTTACGCGAATTGGTTTCAAATGCGGCAGATGCTTTGGATAAGCTCCGGTTTTTGTCAATAGCGAACTCAAGTCTGCTACCCGCAGGCACGGAACTCAGAATAGACATTTCAGCCAATGATAGCACCAAAATTTTGACCATAGAGGACAACGGAATAGGCATGAACAAAGAGGATTTGATTCAAAACCTTGGTACCATAGCTCGTTCTGGCACAAAGAATTTTATGCAGAGCATCACAGGCGATGCTAAAAGAGATGTTAATTTGATAGGGCAGTTCGGTGTTGGGTTTTATAGCGCGTTTATGGTGGCTTCAAAATTGGAAGTGCATTCCAGAAAAGCAGGCGAAGAGCAGGGTTTTCAATGGGTATCCGAGGGAACGGGCGATTTTTCGATAGACGAACTGCCAAAAGAGAAAAATGGAACAAAAATCACCATATATTTAAAAGACGAAGATGATTGCCGAGATTTTTCGCAGGATTGGAGGGTAAAAAATGTGGTTCGCAAGTACAGCGAATTCGTGACCCATCCTATTTACATCCATTCGTTGGATAAAGATAATAATGAAAATGTTGAACGGTTAAATGAAAAACCTGCGATATGGCGGCAGAGCGCAAAAGATTTGGAAGAAAAGCAGTATAAGGAATTTTACGAGTTGGTTTCACACGAGGGAGGCGAGCCACTCGCTTGGAGCCACAACCACGTTGAGGGTACGCAGGAATACTGGAGCTTGCTTTACATTCCAGCAAGGGCACCTTTTGGCGTGCGTTATGCATCCGAACATAGCCACGGGTTGAAGCTATATGTGAAGCGGGTGTTTATAATGGATGACTGCAAGGAGCTTTTACCCAACTGGCTCCGTTTTGCGCGTGGCGTTATAGACACAGAAGACTTGCCCTTGAATGTGAGTCGTGAAATTTTGCAGAGCAACAAAATAGTTGCCAATTTAAAAAAACACGCCATTAAAAAAATACTGGACACTTTGCAAAGCGTTGCAACAGACCGCAAAGAGGACTACGCAAAATTTTGGATAGAGATGGGGGCAGTGTTAAAAGAAGGCTTCTACATGAATTGGGAGTTTTTGGACGAGCTTAAAAATCTGCTCCGTTTTAAAAGCACCAAAACCAGCGAAAAGGAATTCGTAGGTTTGGAAGAATATGTTGCGCGGATGCCAGAGAGCCAAAAAGAAATCTACTATATAATTGGTGAATCCCTTTCTGCTGTGCAGGGCAGCCCACACTTGGAGGCTTGCAAGGCAAAAGGCTACGAAGTTTTATTTTTAACGGATGCCGTTGACGAATTCATGATGCAGAGCCTGAAGGAATTTAAAGACAAAAAATTCCACGACTTGGCTCTTGGCGATTTGGAGTTTGAAAAGAGCAAAGAAGAGGAAAATGCGGAAAGCGAGAATAAGAAAACTTATGAAAAACTCTGCGAGGCTCTGCAAAAGGTTTTGAGCGAAAATGTCAGTGAGGTACGTGTGACCAGCCGCTTGAAGGATAGCCCCTGTATGCTCGTTAGGGCAGCCGGAGGAATGGGTGCACACATGGAAAAACTGATGTCTCTGCAAGGCATGGAAGTGCCAAAGACAAAGCGTATTTTGGAGATAAATCCCGAACACGAGATTTGCAAAAATCTGCTCAAAAAAGCAGAGGCCAACGAAGACCTCGGTTCTTACCCTGCGGTGCTTTACGGGCAATCTTTGCTCGCAGAAGGCTCTGTTTTGCCAGATCCGGCAGCTTTTGTCTCTGCGATGAATAAGATTCTACTTTCAAAGTAATCCAAGGAGTTTTATGCTTACAAAACCTTTAAAATTTTCGGTTAATTTTTTTGACTGCGATACTTTTGCACACTTGCGCATTTCAAGGCTGTGCGAATTTTTTCAAGAAACATCTCTTACGCACCTGAGGGAACAAGGTTTTGATTATTTGTCCATGATTAAAAAAGACAAGTTTACTCTGCTGATATCAAGGGTTAGGCTGAGGATTGCGCATCTGCCGCTTTGGGGTGAAGATATTTTTGTAAACACTTGGATAAAGGATATAAATCCGGAAAAGGTTGCATGGGGAGACTACGATGTTCGAGATGTTCAAGGAAATTCCATTATACAGGCAACCGCATCTTGGCTATTGATAGATTTAAGGGATGGGAAGGCAAAATCCTTTTCGGAAGGGCCTTATCGCTTTGAGACGCATCCGGAGTTGAGTGCGCTCCCAGGAACCATAGAGCTTTTAGAACCAGCTGGAATGCCCAGAACAGTTTTGGTAAAGGATGTTAAA
Organism: Candidatus Fibrimonadaceae bacterium; assembly: GCA_031281265.1. Lineage (GTDB taxonomy): Bacteria > Fibrobacterota > Fibrobacteria > Fibrobacterales > Fibrobacteraceae > Fibrimonas. The sequence continues at coordinate 22,082 of JAITFO010000013.1, read as the reverse complement.
TATAGTGATATAGATTTAAACAATCATGTGAATAATTGCAGATATTCAGACTGGGCTTTAGATACCATAACCATAGAGGAATTGAAGGAGAGGCGAATTCGTTCCATTCAGTTGAATTATATGCATCAGGTTGAATACAACGCAAGGGTTGCTTTAATGCGTTTTCCCAATACTCGCCACCACGTGGTAATTTTTGGTGTTAACGAGGAACATCCTGAACAAGTGCATTTTCAAGCACGCATAGGTTTTGATAAACCTATTCTTTGATGTTTTTTTCTGCGTCTTTCAGCTCTCTGAGAACCGTGCCTAATTTTTTTAATTTGAATACCAATAGAGCTATAGCAAGCAGCATTATAATGCAACCAACAGCGCCAGCAATCCAGTTGATATTGGATTTTTGAGTATCGGGCATATAAAAATCCGCTTTTAGCAATAAACGCTTTGAAACGGTTTGGCTTGCTGGAAATCTCCAGTTGAGTATCAAGGGGTCTTTAGCCTGGACAATAGTTGCATTTTCAGGCTTGTTCTTTACCAGCTTTGAGCCATTGGGCAAAACGAGAAAATATTCCCAGTAAATGGAGTCATTGTTTTCCATTTGCTCTTTTAGAATAGGGGAAACAACTTCTTCGGGAACAACCATGCCATCGATTTCCGCATTTTGGTTTATTACCCTCTCAAAAGAATAAGCGTTTCCCAGAGAATCTATTTTTCTCAACGAGATAAAGCCTATTAAATCGTTGTCGATAATTTTGCCATTTTTCCAAGAGAGCAAATTTTCAAAGGATAACTTAAAATTCAATGAGTAGAGTGAATCCTTTTTTGAAAACCATGCGGAATCAAATTTAAGCCCTTCAATGGAATCGTAAGTTTCCTTTATGTCCTCTATTATATTTGAACTCGAATCGCAGGGATAAACACTTGCGAAAAACATCGCACTTCCGTCTGGATAAATCTCAATGGAATCAACATATTCGTCTATGCAGGCAAAAAGGCATAGGGAAAATAAAGCCAATATAAGGAGTCTCATGGGTGTAATATAGAAAAACTACTTGCTACCCGTGCAGCATCTAAACCCAACTGTTGGGTCTAGGAAGAAATTTCCAGCGTTTATGCTTTCCGTTCCTAAAATCAAAACTGGCTTTTTATACTCATTTTCCGGTTCTTTCTTTTTATATTCCAAACCTTTCCAAAGTTCGTCCAGCCATTTGATCCTTTCGCCGTTCTGCAACAAACCCGTGCTGTCGCCTCGCCTACGAAATTCCACTTGGTCAACGTAGTCTTCACCGAGGAGGGTATTGTTTTTCCATAATGTGTAAAATAAAAGAGTGTCCTTAAATTTAGCCAGCGGTAAGGAATCGTAATTTGCTGTAAATTTTGGTCTTATGCGGGTTGGGGTAAATTTGTTTTTGCACTGAGCCAGTTCTACCTTTAAAGCTCCTTCAAAAATTGCGTAACTGCTTCCCTTTAGCAACGGAACCTCCTCTCCGGAAGAATCTTTGCCCACAACCCATTCCTGCAACTGCCCAGGTAAATCTCTGATGCCATCCGGGCTTGTGCAAATCCGGTTTCTCTTTTCCGGGTCTTTTGCAAAAATAGAATTGCCGGTACCAACACCGCAGTATGTGGATAAAAAATCAGATATTCCAAAATCTCCATCCTCTACAACCCCGTATAAAGAACCTCTGCTGGTGCAGGCAGCGTCCCATTCCTCCTCGGTGCATAGATGGTTACCCAAGGTTTCACATCTCTCCTTTGCTTCCTTATGCAGAACGTTTACCTCAAATGTATCTTTGGAAATATGCTGCAATTTTTCCATACAAAAAACATCGGAATCATTTTTTACGGGAGCAAAATTCTGTGGGCATTTATATTGCCAAAGTTCGCCTTTCGATACATAAATGGTATTTGTCCAAGCTCTTGAATACGCTCCTGAATTATCCACTGCTCTAATACGCAAAACGATGGTGTCGCCTGGTGAAATCCATCGCAGGGTATCACTTACAAAGTCTCCGTCATTTTTTGTTACCATTGAATCATTTTGCAGGCTGTGGCGGGCATAACTGCTTTTAATATCGGAAATAATTTTCCAGCTATTGCCCTCATTCTGCTCAATCAAATAACCCCTAACCTCCCTATAACATGAATTTGGAAGGCAAGATGCAGGGATATGAAGCATAGAATCTATTTTTATCTGCGTAGAGTTGGTTAGAGGATCCACGCTGCGGGGCCAGAATAAAATCAAGCGATTTGAATCAAGACGAGCGAGTTTATCTCCAGAATCTTGATAAAGCCAGAATTTACTTGCTATGAGCGGAGGAATAGCATCTGTTGTGTTTATGTATGTGCCATTTTCTATTTCTTCTGGGCCGGATGAATTACCCGCGTTATCGTAAGCAACTACTAATATGCGGTAAGCATGTTCTGGCATTAAACCGGAAATTTTCATTTGCCAATTGTTAGCTTGCAGGTTGTCAATGTCAAATCCTTTTCCGTCTATTATTGCAAATCTCAAGAGCTTTGATTCTGCTGCATTTGTAACGGATTCCAATATTGTTTCGCGCCCTCTTTTTCTGAATCTTTGAGATCTTCTAATGTTGCTTGTACTTATTATTCTACCATTCAAGCTAATTTCTAATCCCACATTTTTGATATCTTCACCGCTATTCCTGGCTTGCACGGTGATATTATAACCCGCTATAGGCCCGTTTGTAATTTCCGGGGAATAAAAATCTCTTTGGTCAGTTGGGCGCATCCAGTCTATCCAAATTGCGTCTGAAGAACTGGAATCGCTAAAATTCACTATCGATGGAGACATATCATCTCCAAAATAAATGTATTTATGCTGAACTACACCTTGTTCTTTGCCAAAATATCCCGCCCATATAGCAATGTGCAAACTGTCCCTTTCCAAAAATTCACCTAGAAAATCTGTTAAGTCTAGAGAGTCGCCATCTCCTACGCCGCTATATGGAATAACTCTTGAAGCTAGGCTTATCTGTGCTGGGGAAACGCTTTGGTCGTAATCTCTTACAACAGTTGTATCTATCCATATATAATAGCCTAGCAGACCCGTTCTTTCAATTGGATGCCGCCATGTCAAGATAAAGTTAGGGCGTTTAGCAATTGCTATTTCCAAGACAGTTCTTTCAAAGGGCCAAGTTGGGTTGTCGCTATCGTCTGAACAGGCGAATAATATAAGCAATACACCCGCTGTAAAAATGCCCAAAAATTTGAGATACATGTATAGAAAATAGAAAAATAGGTGTCAAAAAAATTTCTATTTTTTAAAGGTGCAAAAAAGAATTAAAATTCTATCCTTGCAAGGAAAGTGGCTAGGGAGCGTGGCTAAAACCTTGGAATGGTATAAAGCTCAGGCTTTGGCGAATAAAGGGCGTTTTGATTTGCTCGTGTTGCCAGAACTTTGCCATACTCCTTATTTCCCGTACGAAGAAAATGAAAAACATTTTGATTATGCGATTTCCAAAGATTCTCCCGTTATAGAGGAATGGAGGAATTTTGCCAAACTTTTGAAATGCGTTTTGGTATTTCCTTTTTTTGAAAAAAGAGCAAAGGGTATTTACCACAACAGCGTTTTTGTTTTTGAGCGAGACGGCTCGGTCGCAGGCTTTTACCGCAAAAGCCACATCCCAGACGACCCATGCTTTTACGAAAAATACTACTTCACCCCTGGCGACACAAGTTTTAAGGCGTTTGAGACAAGCGTCGGGAACTTAGGCGTTTTGATATGCTGGGATCAATGGTTCCCCGAAGCGGCACGCATTTTGGCATTGCAAGGCGCAGACATTCTCATATATCCAACGGCAATAGGCTGGGACTCACACGAGCCTAAAAAAATATATGAACGGCAACTGGATTCGTGGCAAACCGTTATGAGAGGGCACGCCATAGCCAACAGGCTTTTTGTTTTGGCTGTGAACAGAACAGGCAAAGAAAATAACCTTTCATTTTGGGGAAATTCCTTTATCTGTGCTCCAGATGGCTTTATTGCAAAACAACTTTCGACAGGCGTCGCTACGATGAATGTTGTTATAGATCTTAATGAAATTGAGCAGAACCGTAGAATTTGGCCTCATTTCAGAGACCGTCGTACGGATCTGTATTACGATATTCTTAATACATGGAGCGAACAATGAGCAAAATCCGTTGCGTTGCCGAGTGGGAAGAGCAGGCCGTTGTTTGGCTAGCTATGCCAGTTAGTGAGCAGAATTGGGAATTCCGCTGGGAACAGATAGATGCTTTTTATTCAAAGCTGGTAGGGACAATTCGCCGCTTTCAGCCTGTGAAAATTCTGGATGATTTGCAGATTCCGCATGATGATATATGGATTAGAGACTACGGCCCTTTTTTTGTTAAATGCGATGACAAGCTACTCGCTTTAGGTTATGAATTCAATGGTTGGGGCGAAAAATTCCCGCCCTGGGATTTGGACAAAGCCGTATCTGAAAGACTTGCAGAGCGAATGGGAATTCAGTTCAAAAAAGAACCTTGGATTTTGGAAGGCGGAGCTATGGAATTCAACGGCGATGGTCTTTGCATGACAACTGCTCCGTGCCTTTTTGGTGAAAAGCGAAATCCCAAGGAACGGGAAAGCGAATTTCTAGAAAATTTGCAGGAATCATTTGGTCTTAAATCGCTTAAAATTTTGCCCAAAGGTTTAGACGGCGACCATACGGACGGGCATATAGACAATCTCGCTCGCTTCATCGCTAAAAATCACGTGGTTATGGTGGCTGGTTTTGAGCAGTCTCAAAAGGAAATTGAGACTTGGCTAAGTGAAAATTATGAGAATGCAAAAGTTGATATTTTGCCACTTCCGCCGCAAAGACAATTAGGCAAAGAAACTTTGCCGGCATCTTATATGAATTTTATATTTGTGAATGGCGGCTTGATTGTGCCAACATATAATTGTGAAGCGGATTCTCTGGCTTTGGAATATTTTAAGAGCGTATTTCCAGACAGGGAAGTTATAGGCATAGACTGCACCATTCCCATTGAAGAAGGTGGCAGCTTGCATTGCTTGAGCAAGCAGATGCCAGTGTATTACTAGAGGCTTTTGCTGATGGGTTTAAGAATTGCGAGAAACGGGGGGTTGAAATGAAAAAATCATCTTATGATTATATGATTGTAGGAGCGGGCTTTTTTGGAGCGGTATTCGCGTTCGAAATGAAAAAAGCTGGCAAAAAATGCTTGGTCATAGACAGACGAAGCCATATAGGAGGAAATTCCTATACCAAAAAAATAGCGGGCATACAAGTCCACAAATACGGAGCGCACATATTCCATACAAACAATAAAAAAATTTGGGATTATATGAACAGTTTTGCTCCGTTCAATCGCTTCACAAATTCTCCCATTGCAAGTTACAAGGGCAAACTCTACAACCTCCCTTTTAACATGAACACCTTTTACCAACTGTGGGGAACAAAAACTCCAGAAGAAGCAAAAGCGAAAATATACGCAAACGCAGAGAAAGTTAGCGGCTCCAACCTAAAGCAATATGCAATTTCTCAAGTGGGCAATGACATATATCAAAAACTGATAAAAGGCTACACGGAAAAACAATGGGGCAAGCCTTGCAAAGAACTCCCTGCAAGCATAATAAAAAGAATACCATTGAGTTTCTCTTTCAACAACGATTATTTTAGCGAACTTTATCAGGGAATACCGATTGGCGGTTATACGCAGATTTTTGAAAGACTTTTAAGCGGAACGGAAGTCCTGCTAAAAACAGATTATTTGGAACATAGAGATAAATTTAATTCCATCGCAAAAAAAATCATCTACACCGGTGCAATAGATGAATTTTTTGATTATCAATTTGGCAATTTGGAATATAGGGGTTTAAAATTTGAAACCGAAACTTTGAACACAGAAAATTTTCAAGGCAATGCCGTTGTAAATTACACGAATAAGAAAATCCCATATACTCGCATAATAGAGCATAAGCATTTTGACTGGGTAAGTACGCCAAAAACAGTTATAACCCGTGAATATCCTCAAAACTGGAAAGTAGGCGATGTTCCGTATTATCCGATAAACGATGAGAAAAATATAGCATTGCTGAAAAAATACAAAGCTCTTGCCAAGAGGAACCCAAATGTAATTTTTTGTGGACGCCTTGGCGAATATAAGTATTACGATATGGATGATACCGTAGAGCTTGCACTAAAATTTGCGGAGAATGAGTGTAAATGAAAATCAAAATTATAGTTGCTACCCATAAACCCTACCGAATGCCAAAAGACTCCATGTACTTGCCATTGCATGTTGGTAAGGAAGGGAAAGAAAGCATCAATTTTGAAGGAGACAATACAGGTGAAAATATATCTATAAAAAATTGCAATTATTGTGAGCTTACCGGGCTTTATTGGGCTTGGAAAAATTTGACAGATGCAGATGCGATAGGTTTAGCGCACTACCGGAGGCATTTTGCGAGCCGAGAAAACAAGCGTGGCAAAAAATGGGAGAGAATTTTAACCTTAGATGAAGCAACAGATCTTTGCAAAAGATATGACGTGATTGTTTCCAGTAAGCGCAAATATTACATAGAAACCAATTATTCGCACTATGTTCATGCCCACGAACAAGCAGGGCTTGATATGATGATTGATGTAATTAAAAATGATTATCCTGAACTCAGCACCGCCTGCGATGTTGTAATGAACAGAAATTGGGCACATATGTTTAATATGTTCATTATGAAAAAAAAATATTTAGATGAGTATTGCGAATGGCTATTTGGTATTTTGTTTAAAATCGAAGCACGGTTGGATATTTCAAGTTATTCTGCTGTTGAAGCACGGGTATTTGGATATTTATCTGAACTATTGCTTGATATTTGGTTGGAAATGAACTCAATCCAATACGGGGAATGCAAAGTCCTGTTTATGGAGCGGCAAAATTGGTTTGTAAAGGGAGTGAAATTTTTGTGGAGAAAATTTCACTCCTCTGTACGCATTCTGTAATACAAACTTCCCCTGCTAATACCTAATTTCTTTGCGGCGTGGCTCTTGTTCCCACTGCAATTCCGTATCTCTTCGCTGATTTCACGAACATTTGGCCTGTATTTTGGCGGCGGCGGTTCGCGCAGGCTGAATTTGCATTGTTCAAACTCCGCTTTTATAATGGATTCCAGCTTATAGCCGTGTTTTTTTAAGAGGGCGTAACGCTCTAAAACATTTTTAAGCTGCCTTATGTTTCCGGGCCACAAATAGCTCTGCAAAGTCTTAAAATGCTGCTCGTCCAAAGGCTCTTGCCCCTGCCAAAGGGACTGCGCTATGCTTCTCAAATCATTCCGCTCCCTCAAAGGCGGAATTTGGATAGGTAAAGCGGCAAGCCTAAAATACAAATCCTGCCTAAAAAGCCCTTTTTCAATCAAAATACGCAAATCCCTATGGGTAGCGCAAATCAGCCTAAAATCCACCTTGACCTCCCTTTGGCTGCCAACGGGCGTGACGGTTTTCTCTTGCAGGGTGCGCAAAAGAGCTTTCTGAATTTCTGGCGAAAGTTCTGCAACTTCGTCCAAAAACAGTGTTCCGCCGTTTGCCGCCCTGACAAAGCCCGCCTGCTCCCTGTTTGCCCCCGTAAAAGCCCCCCGAACGTGCCCGCAAAAGAGGGATTCGGCAATTCCCGCGGAAATAGCCCCGCAATTAACCGCGACAAACGCTCTGTTCCTCCTATTGCTAAGGGCATGAAGCTCCCTTGCTGCAACCTCTTTACCAGAACCGGATTCACCCGTCAGCAAAACAGGCAAATCGCAGTCCGCAGCTATTTGCAACATCCTTCTAAAATTTAAATTTTCATCCATATTCCTTAGACGGAACAAACAGCCAAAAAAGGCAAAAAAATCTTCAAAACCCTCATTTTGCAAACAGTTGTTTGCAAAAATTGAAGGTTACGGTGAATGTACTCCCCTTTCCGGGGGCACTTTTTAACGTTATGGAGGCTTTATGGGCATCGACTGTGCGTTTTACAATGGCGAGCCCCAAACCGGAACCTCTCGTCTCCCTTGTGGATTCATCGCCTACTCTGTAGAAACCTTCAAATATATTCTTTTGCTCGTCTATAGGGATGCCTTTGCCTGTGTCTTCAACGGAAAATGATACCCCTTGTTCATCTTGCCGTAACTTAACAAAAACATATCCCTCTGCGGTATATTTAATGGCGTTGTCTATTAAATTTTGGACAAGACTGTAAATTGAAGGGTAATCCCCCGTTATGATGTAATTATCCGCTATTTCCCTTTTTATCTCCAAACCCTTGTTACTTGCTATTACATTCATGGAATCGCAAACCTTGTCAACACATTCCGAAAGATTTATGCTCTCCATTCTAAAAACCTTTTTGCCACTTTCCATTCTGGTATAGCTTAAAATGTCTTCTATAAGATTTTCCAAGCGGTTTGCCTCTTTTAGCATAACACCTGAATGGGAAACTATTTTCTCGCTTTTTTGAACACGCCCGCTGTGCATCATCTCGGAATACATTTTTATGGAAGTGAGCGGTGTTTTAAGTTCATGCGAGACGGTGGAGAGAAAGTTGTCTTTCATAAGCCTCAGCTGCCTTTCTCTGGAAAAGCCTATATACACAACCACAACTCCAATTATGGGAATTATCAAGGAAAAAGCTAACAATAGGTAAAGAAAGATGATTTTTTTCTGAGATTCCTTATTTATTGCAGAATTATCTTCAATTAAAATATCCCACTCGCCAAATGGAAATTCACCAGAAATAACATACGGGATATAATCCCATTCCTTTGCGGTTTCTTCAATTGTATTGCTCATCCTGTTTGAATAATATGCGGAATCTATTTTGACTATCATCACGTTTTTAATGGGCAATTCAGGATAAGAAATGGTTAAGAAAAAATCTTCTCTGTGTTTGATAAAATAATAACCATCGTTTGAATAACCGGTATAATTTCCAAGAGCGAGCAGAAAATCGCTGTGTTCATTGTATGTATTCAAATCCCGTAAAAGTCTTTCTGTTTCTCCTAAAAGGTTTTCATTTTTTTTTCTTTCTCCTTCACTCAAATTTTTTACGGAAAGGATGTCGTTTAGCATTTTTCTCAGAAAATAATCATTCCAATTCAAACGCAAAATACTCGGTTCTTGCAAAAAAAGAGCAATTTTTTTCATAGCGTAATCCTCGGCCTCTGCAAATTTTTCGTTTTTCTGCAAATCCAAGAATTCCTTTAGTTCTAGGGCATCGTCTCTTTCCAATAGGTAAATTTCATCGTTTTTTTCTTCGCGTATTTTGGGGTAGGTTAAAAATCCATCTTTAAATCTAAAAAAGGATAAAATTCCTATATGCATGGAATCTTGCAGAATTTCTCTAACCATCGCATCTGTTTCTTTTTGGGAATTTTCAATGACAGCAGTCTTAAAGTTTGCCTTTGTACTCTCATAATTTTTTTCGGTCAACAATTTTTCGTGTTCTATGCTTCCAACGCCTAAAATTGCAAGTACAATAATGGCGAGCAAAATGCCCACCAAAAAAAACAGCAATTTAAGCGGAACCGCTAACGAAGCAATTCTATGAACCATAAACCCGCATCTGGAAAGCTAAAAAAAGCCAGTGCGCTTACCATAAACAGTATGCTGACGCATAACCCCACAAAAAAGAAAAGGGCTGTTAAGCGAAAAGACATAGGATTTTTCGTTCCCATTTTTTTACCTTATGCTCACGCTTGGAACATTCCAAATATCTTTATTGTATTGCCTAATTGTACGGTCGGAACTGAATTCGCCCATACGTGCAACATTCAAAATGGATTTACGAGTCCATAGTTCCTTGTTGGAATAATTAGCAGAAACTAAATCTTGAGTCTCTAGATATGAGGAGAAATCTGCGAGGAGCAGATACTGGTCTCTATGGAGCAAACTCTCAATTACGGGTGCAAACGGACATTCCGGGTAATTCAAAGTGCGTATAAAATCCAAAACTTCACGTATGTCGCTGGAAGATTCATAATACTCTCTTGGATTATAACCCTGAGATACTATGAGATTCACCTCTTCAACAGTTTTCCCGAATATGTAAATGTTCTCGCGCCCAACTGCTTCGCACATTTCAACATTTGCACCGTCCAATGTGCCTATGGTAAGAGCACCGTTCAATGCAAATTTCATGTTGCCTGTGCCGCTAGCCTCAGTGCCTGCGGTTGAAATTTGCTCGGAAAGGTCTGCCGCAGGGATTATTTTTTCTGCATAAGAAACGCGATAGTTTTCAAGGAACAACAATTGCAAAACGCCTTTTGCATGCGGCTCTTCCCTGATTTTATCGGACACGGCATTTATAAGCCAAATAATCTGCTTTGCCATCCAGTAGCCTGGGGCTGCTTTTCCGCCTATCAATATTGTTCTAGGCTGGATGTGCTGACCCTTTTGAATACGCTTTAATAGATGAATTACGTGCATTAAATTGAGGAGCTGCCTTTTGTATTCGTGAATACGCTTTACTTGAACATCAAAGATTGAATCCGGGTTTATTATATCTATTCCCTGAGCGTTTTTTATCGCATTTATCAATTTCTTTTTGTTTTCAATTTTAGCCTTCACAAAATCTGCTTGGAATGCCGAATCTTTTGCATAAGTCTCTAATTTGCTTATATTATCCAAATCGCCAATCCATGAATTGCCAATTCTTTTGGTGATAATGGCAGACATAGCAGGGTTCGCCTTTGCAATCCAACGGCGAGGAGTTACTCCGTTTGTTTTGTTGTTGAAACGCTCTGGCCATAGCTCGTAAAAATCTTTGAACAAGGAGCTTTTCAGAAGTTCGCTGTGGAGCGCGGCAACACCATTGACGCTATGAGAACCTATCACGGAAAGATAGCCCATGCGTACCATTTTTTCGCTACCTTCCTGTATTATGGACATACGTGCAACTCGGTCATTTTCGCCAGGCCATTTTGTCCAAACCGCTTCAAGGAATTTTGCATTGATTTCGTAAATGATTTGCAAGTGACGTGGCAATAGTTCCTCGAACAGACTCACAGACCATTTTTCCAAAGCTTCTGGCATAAGGGTATGGTTGGTATAGGCAAAAACCTGAGTCGTTATTCCCCAAGCATCTGCCCAAGAGAGTTTATAAATGTCCAGCAATAGGCGCATGAGTTCCGGGATTGCTATTGCAGGATGTGTATCGTTTAACTGAATCGCAATCTTTTTAGGAAGTTTCATAAGAAGCTGCCTACATTCGTTATGGTCTAAACTCAAAAGCGTTAGGTTTGTTGAAGAAACTTTGTTCTCCTTTGCCAATTTTTCAATTGCAGCTTGAACATCGTTGCCACGCTCATAGCGGCGGATTATGTCTTGGAGCGAAGCGGAACAGAGGAAGTACTGCTGCTTTAAGCGAAGTTGTTTGCCATTCACAGAGGAGTCGTTTGGGTACAAAACCTTTGTTATGGATTCCCATTCTTCCGTTTTGGAAGCAGCATCAACATACCTGCCTTCATTGAAGGTTTGCAGGTTGAATTGGTTCGATTGCGCGCTCCACAAGCGGAGCGTATTTACCGTATTGTTATTATACCCTGGGATAGGGGTATCGTAAGGCATTGCCTCCACGCTTTCGGCGGCATGCCAGTGGTGGAGAGTTTCGCCGTTTTCGATGTAGCTTTCAACATGCCCGCCAAAATGAACCTGCATAACACCTGCTGTGCGTGCAAATTCCCAAGGGTTTGGATAGCGCAACCATTCATCGGGATATTCTTTCTGCTGGCCACCTTCAATTTTTTGGTTGAACATTCCAAATTCATAGCGAAGCCCCATACCCATGGCTGGTAGCTCCAAAGAGGCCATAGAATCCAAAAAGCAAGCAGCCAAACGTCCCAAACCACCATTGCCAAGTCCAGCATCTCGTTCCACATCGCGAAGCTCTTCTAAATTCATGCCGAGTTCGTTAAGAGCTTCCATCATTTCTTTTTCCACGTCTATATTCAGGGCTGCATTGCCGAGAGAACGGCCTATTAAAAATTCAAGCGATAAATAATAAACACGCTTTACATTCTGCATGTAATAGGTTTGCTGCGTTTTTATCCAACGGTCAATCAGGCGGTCGCGCACGGTATAAGCTATTGCCAAAAATTTTTCGTAATCGGCGGCTTCGTATTGGTCGCGGGCAAGCGAACGACGCAAGTGTTGGCTAAATGATTTTACAAAAGCCTTTTTTGTATTTTCCAACTCTTCAATGCCAAAAGCGGAGTCTTTTACAGATTCTTTTGCAGATTCCTTGACATACTCTTTGTCGTCATCTTTTTTCTTAGTACTCTTTATATCCGTACTTTTTGTAGCTGTACCCTTGGTTGCCATACACTATCTCCTAAAAAAGAATGAGTTTAATATAGTAAATTCCCGCTAGGGGAGCTAACGGGGGAGAGTTGTAAGTACATATTCAGCATTTTATTGCTCCAAATGCCGATATTCCATCTAGAAACAATATATTCTCTCTGTTTCTTCAGTGCAGCCTTTTTAGCATCCGGTGCTTGGTTTAAAACGCTGATTATGCTTTTTTGCAAAGCGGAAATGTCGTTTAGAGGGAAAATTATATCATCTGGAATGTTCCTGTCCATTTCAGGGCGGTCGCTCCTTATAACAGGCGTTCCGCAATAAATAGCCTCAAGGTTAGCGTAAGAAAATCCTTCCATTCGGCTTGGCGATAGATGTATATCACTCATCTTAAAATAAAACACCACATTTTCTTGAGACGGTGCTATTATAATCCATTTTGGAACAAATTTGAATATTTTCTGTATTTCCTGTAAAACATAGTCTCTGTTATCACATACTATCACAAGGGCAATGCCGTATTGTTCAGCAATATCTTTAATTGCATTAATCGCAATATCAACCCCTTTGTTATAAAAAGCCAAAACACTTGAACCAAAAATCGTTAAAATTTTTTTATCATGTATTTTGTACATTTCTCTTCCATTCTCACAGTCAATATCTAAGCGTGAAAAATCAATGCCGTTATCTATATAACAACATTTTTCCCTCCGTACCCCTGAATTAATTAAATCAATAAAAATAGCTTCGCTTACGCCGCAAGCCATATCAAAAATATATTTACAGAGAAAAACTTTTATAATCTTTTTTATTCTGCGTACAATCGGTGAACTGGCAGAGTTTCCATATAATTCAGTATGAAAATGACTTATCATTTTTATATGCAAATAGAACAATTTTGATAAAAATAAAATAAGAAAAGGAAAAGTCATGTGAAAATGCAAAATATTCACCTTGTTGTCTTTTAAAATTTTCCTCAATTCTAAAAATCCCTTTATGGTTTTATTTGTCAAAAAAAATATTTTTTTATTAGTCTGCAACATTTCTTTTGCCCATTGACAGTTTATAGTATTTTTATAAAAAACATAAATTATCTCACTGCCATCATTGCGCTCTTTTATTTTCTTCTCTAAATCAAAAAGGGAGTACATAAAATTTCCACAGTAAGGCGTGGCATATTGTATAAATTGGCACACTACAAGTTTATTGCCGTCCACTTTATGGCTCATTTCTCCTCCTTGATATTCTGTAAAAAAATATAGTAAATTTTCTAATTTCTATTTATTGTGGGGAGAGGTTGGATGAAAAGATGCATTGTTCTATTTAACGATAATATAAGCAGAAGCGCTGGCACTGAACGCATGACCATTCTATTGGCTAATGAATTGCACACAAGGGGTTTTAAAATAATTTTAATTGCCTTACGTAAGGAGGCAGGAATATTTTTCCCTTTAAACGAAGGAATAGAGGTTTACTATTTGAGCGATATAAAATTCAAATTGTTGGAATATATAGTGGATATTTTTCTCTTGAGAAAATTGTTAAAAAAAATACAGCCGGATATTGTGATAAGCATAGGAAATATGTTTTTTAGAACTTTACCAGCGGCAATGGGCTTAAAATGCAAGCTGTTTTCATGGCATCACAATGTAAAATACGGCGTTTATTCTAAACTTACTTTTAAAATTCTCAATATCCTAATAGCCAATTTTGCAGATAAATTCATTCTTTTGAGCGAAGCGAATACAGATTTTATACGGCAAAAATATAATAATAAAAAAGTCATGTCTATCCCTAATCCGCTTACAATACGAGATAAAATTACTCCAAGTGATTTGCAAAATAAAACTGTTCTCTATGTAGGTAGAATTTGCAGGGAAAAAGGAACGGACTTGCTTTTGCAGGCGTGGAAAATTATCCGCGAGAAATATTCCGATTGGCGTTTGCAACTTGTAGGGCAAGTGGAAAAAAATTTTGTTCTGGAAAATGTAAAAGAAGTTATAATCAACAATGCAGTTGCAAATGTTGAAAAATTTTATGGTTCTTCTTCCATATTCGTCATCCCATCTAGAGCGGAAAATCTACCTTTGGTGGTGATTGAAGCAAAATCTTTTGGTTTACCGATAGTGTCCACAAACTGGGGGATGAATGCAAGAGACATGATACAAAACGAAGTGGATGGCTTTATAGTGGAAAATTTTGATGTAACTGTTTTGGCAGAGAAGATGATGTGGTTGATGAAAGATGAAACTTTGCGGAAGCGAATGGGGGCAGCATCTTTGAAGTCTTCGGAAAAATATGCGTTAGATGTAATAATGGACAAATGGGAAAACATAGTGGGTTTTTAAATGATTTATTATTTGGTCTGTTTTTTCCTATCTCTGTTTTTGCTTTGGTTTGGGCAAAAAATAAAGCATGGGCAATGCGAGCCGTTTCGCTGGTTAATTTACGGGCTTGCTCTGCTGATTCCAGCTACCTTAGCGGGGCTTAGAGATTGGTCTGTTGGAACGGATGTGTTGTTCTACGCACACCCAATTTTTAAAGAAGCCAGCACAGTTCCACATATAGGAGGTTTTAGTGCTGGATATGATGACTGGATAGGAATTGGATATCTGTGGCTAAACTTTGCACTCAGCCAAGTGACATCCAATTTCAATGTGGTTTTATTTGTTATTATGCTTATAGAAATTGTATCTGTTTTTTTTGCCATATACCAATGGAGGGATAAATTTCCAATATGGCTGGGAATGTTGGTTTTCTATGCATTCTTTTTTAATCTGTCGTTTAATGTGATGCGTCAATGTTTGGCTTTATCAATAGCATTTTTAGGTATAAAATATATTTTTGAGAGAAAATTCTTGTTTTTTTTGTTTTGGGTTTTTTTGGGTTATTTATTCCATAGTTCCGCCCTTATTGTGCTGGTATATTATCCCTTGTTTTGGTATGCAAATAAATATACATCCAAAAAATCCATATTGTTGCTATCGGTCATTTTCTTATCGTTGATTATATTTTCTAACCAAATATTTATACCTCTGTTGAATTCTCTCTCTGGTATTGTTCCTCGTGCTGATGCTATTGCTCATTATCTCGCTTATATAGAGAAAGATAGTTCTGGATATAAAAATTTTATCTACTTTGCTCTGTTAGTACTTCTATTCTTGTATAAAAGAAAAATTATTTTGGAGAATTTTCAAGACATTGGGCATTTTTTGGAAGTTGTGGTTATAATTACCGCCATATCCCAATTGACGACTTTTGTCGCTGGAGAATATGCGAATAGGTTCATCATAGTTCCAGATTGGATGTTGTGTTTTTCCATTCCAGTTGTATTTTATTCTTACATTAAAACCTTCCCGCGCACTGTTATCAACTTAGCTGTTATATTCTATTGCTTTTTTTACTGGTTTTATATTTTTATCTATCTGGGCTTCAACGAAACTAGTGATTATTCTTCGTCTATACTGAGCAGCATATTTTAAATTCTATATTCTTTACTATGGAGGACACACAACAAATCCCGTACGCTTTTGAATTGGCTGTTCTAAAATATCCCGAAGAGACAAAAAATTTAATATCCATAATAATCCCCATATACAACGCTAAAGAACTTTATCTCCGAGAGGCGTTGGACAGCGTTATAGCCCAGACTTTTGAAAATTGGGAAGCAATTTTGGTAAACGATGGTTCTACGGATAAAATTGTGGAAAAAATATGCATGGAATATGCAGAAAAAAATCTCAAATTTAAATATATCTATAAAAATAATGAGGGTGCACTTTTGGCAAGGAAAAGCGGTTTGGAAAATTCCAAAGGTGAATTCATAGCTTATTTGGATAGCGATGATGCTTACCATCCTCAGTATTTGGAAAAGATGTTCGCTAAAATAAAAGAGAGGGATAACGATTTTGTTTGGTGCAACTATGAAGACCTTGATAAAAAGGTGAAGTTTTTAAAAGGGGATGTGGGGGCAAAATATTACAAGTTCAATGAAAACAGCTTGGAAAACTGCCGCAATATAAGCAAATTTTTGACTAACTTGTGGAACAAACTTGTTAAAAGAAGCATTTGGGCTAAAATTTTGTTCTTAAATGCCAACTATATCTGCGGCACAGATACGCCTAAAGTTTTGCAAATAATATACCATAGCAAAAAAGCTGAATTTATCCCAGATAGATTATATCTATATAGATTTAGCAGCACAAACTCCGTAACCTTTTCTGATAGCGTAAAACAATTACGTTTGGTTCAATACACTACGCATATAATAGTGGTTTATATGCTGATGAAGCGTTTTTTTGGAGCTGACGAAGCAGAGAATTTTTTAGCATCTAGAAATGAGTTTAGAAATTATTTCCTCCTGAGCAAAGATGCAATAATTCATCATAAAATAGAATATGTTGAAAATTTTGTCCCAGCTTTTTTAAGAGGTTTAAAAAGAGCAAAAGACATAGGTTTTTTCAAAAAAACAATTTTAATTTTGGCGTGCAAGGATTTTCCGTTACCTTTTATTTTTTGCCATAAAGCGAAAAATATGTGCTTGCATATAAAAGCTGGTTTGTATAATTCGATTATGGAGTGAAAATGTCTAGGGTTTCTGTTATAATAGTCACATACAAAGGTTTTAAGTGGTATAGCAAGTGTTTTAATAGCTTGCTAACTTCCACGGTGCAGCCGGATATAATAGTCGTTGACAATAACTCAAACGATGGCACAGTTGAATTTATAAGGGAGAATTTCCCTTCTATACATCTTATTCAAAACAATGAAAATGTAGGCTTTGCAAAAGCTAATAATCAGGCTTTGGAATTAGCTTATAGAAATGGTTCGGATTATTATTTTTTGCTGAACCAAGACGCTTGGGTGGAAGCGGATACCATAGAAATTTTATTGAAATATGCAAACAAAAATGAACAATTCGGTATTTTAGCACCTATTCAATTAAATGGCGAAAAGAACGCATTTGATTATGCTTTTAAAAAATGGTATTTAAAACATATAGATTTAAAAGACTTGTGCGAAAATATGTTTTTGAAAAAAAATTGCCTTTACGAAGTTCCTTTTGTAAATGCGGCGGCTTGGTTGATACCGAGAAAATGCTATGAAAAAATTGGCGGATTTGACACAATTCTCTTTTCCCATTATGGAGAAGATGACAATTATTGCCAGAGAGTTGCTTTTCACAAATTTAAAATAGGCGTTGTTTTTGAGACCTCTTTTTGCCATGATAGAACAACAGCGCAAATTGAATTCAACGCCAATAAAGTGGAAAGGGATTATATAAATGCAGCAATTTTTTATGGAAACATAAATTTGTCTTTTGCTAAAATTTTTTATAAATTGATTCGCAATTTTGCTGGTTCTGTTTTAAGGTTAGAACTTATAAAATATACTAGGAAAATAATCTTTTTGTTTATGAATTTTAGCAAAATTTGTCAGAGCAGAAAAGTAAATAGGTTAAAAAAATGAAATATAACATAGCCATTGGAATTGTACTTTTTGAGCCAAAAATTGCTCAATATGAGCACATATCATTTTTGCAAGAATTAAAATTGCCTATTTATATAGTGGATAACTCTGAGCAAAAAACTTTGCCACCAAACATCAATGTAGATTTTTACTTTCATAACGCAAATGATGGTGGTCTAGCAAAAGCACTGAATATATTGAATGATTATGCCTTAGAACAAAAAATGGATTGGTTATTGACTCTAGATCAAGATTCCAAATTTAATTCTTTAGAGGACTTAGAAAAATTATTTCAATTCACTGTGAATGTTCCCGAAAATATTGGAACGGTTGCACCTAAAATTATGATTATGCCGGGTAAATTTCATAAGCCAGTTTACGCTCTGATCACAAGCGGCATGTTGCTCAGAATGAAAACTTGGCAAGAATGTGGAAAATATAGGGAGGATTTTTTTATCGATTGTGTTGATACGGAATACTGTTTGCGAATGAAGACATTGGGATGGGATTTTTTGGTATGCGAAGACGTGATTTTGGAACATTCACTTGGGAATAGCCAGGAACACAAATTTCCTTTTAGAAAAACAGTCCACATATTCGGGCATCACAACGCTTTGAGGCGTTATTATATAGCTAGAAATCTATATGCAACTATGATGCAGTATAAAAAAGAAATTCCAGAATTTTACGAAGACAGAAAGGGATTTTTGAAACATCACGCGAAGATGATATTGGCTTTTGATAACAATAAAATTTCAAAATTGGCTATGATGTTTGCGGGTTTTGCCGATGGGTTTTCTGGGCACATATCTGGAAAATTTGAACCGCGCTCATTTTTATTGTTAAGAGCAATTTATAGAATATTAAAACAATTAAGCCACCACTAGAGGCATTTTTTTACTATATTTACAGAATTTTAGTGAGGGGGGTTGAAATGTCTATAAAAAAGACTTATCTAGAGGTTTATACAGAACATAGTGGCTTTGTGTCCCATAAGTGGATTCACTATTTCTTTATTTATGATAGTATTTTTAAAAGGTTTTTGGAAAAGGAAAAACCTATAAAAATGCTCGAAATAGGAGTCCAGAATGGCGGCTCCTTGGAGATATGGAAAAAATACCTGCCGCAAGGTTCAATTATCCACGGTTTAGACATAGACAAAAAATGCCAGCTATTAAAATTTAGCGAAGACATATTTTTTCATTTGGGAAATGCTACAGATTTTAATTTTATGGAAAAGACATTTGGCGATACCCAGTTTGATGTTATAATAGATGATGGCTCGCACGTTTGCAAAGACGTTATTCAAACATTCAAATATTTATTCCCAAAAATGAAAAGCGGCGGCTGTTATATAGTGGAAGATATGCATACAAGCTATTGGAAAAGATTTGGCGGTAGAATATACGGTAAAAAGAGTTCTATTGAATATTTTAAGAACTTAATTGACTGCGGAGTAAATAGAGACTACGTTCAATGCGATTTTTTTAGCAAAATAAAGAGTAAAATTCACAAACAATATAACAGCGATTTGGAAATTCTGAAAAATATTTCTCAGATTTCCTTTTTTGATTCAATTTGCTCTATTGATAAATTCTATGAGCCAAAAGATTTTTCATTTAAGAATGTGATTAGTGGCGAGGTTGCTTTGGTGGACAAAGAGCCTATAGAACTAAGCATAACCATAAATGATAGGAGAAACGAGATAACAAAAACAGAGAAATTATTTTGCGGTTAAAGATTTTATTTTATCTTTGAGCAAAATTCTTTCATTGTTTGCCAAACCTAAAAAATACGCACTGGGCAAAAACAGAAATAGAAAACTCAATGTGCTTGCAAAGAACAAGTTGATGGAGTTGTTTATATTGAAATATAGCCATGCCGGCAATGGAAAACTTATCAAAGCGATTATAAATAGACAGGATAGAGTTTTTTTGCAAAAATTTCTGATAGAGAGATGAATTAATCGTTTGGCAAATAAATTTATTGCTATTATACGAGCGATATTAGTAATTATGTAAACTATAGGAACAGCTACCGGAGAAAAACCTAATTGGAAAAATATATAACATAACACAAAATTCATAAGTACAAGAATAGAATCTAAAATAGTAAAATATTTTATTTTTCCTGATGCGGAAATAGCAGGAGCGAGCAAGCCAGAAAGTGTATAGGCAAATAAATGGTCTATCAATCTGATTTGACAAAACACAACCGCAAAATCCGGTACTTCTTTTAACCATAGATGCAGAACAAAATCCATATTCAGAACAATGGGGACTATGAACAGTGAAAGTAACAAGAATGAAATTCTGCTAAACCGGAAAATCAAGCTATGTAGATATTCTATGTCGTTTTTTGCATAAGATTTGATAACCTGTGGATTAAAAGCAGCCATAAGATTTGAAGAAAGTTGTGTGACTGCATTATTTACCTGCGTCATTATTCCATAAGCCGCATTAGCGATAACCCCGTGAAATACATTCAAAAGCATATTCACACCCTGCAAAGCGGCAACCACAGAAATTCCGCCCAACGTTGTCCACCCTCCAAACCCCATCCTCTCCAAAAACATCTTTTTATCCCAAAACCATTTAAAATGCGTCTCTGAAAAATTCTTGTAGCAATAAATTCTATAAAAAACAACCATAACGATATAAACCCCGAACAACAATATCGAATAAAATTTCAGCTTGTCAAAAGGAGCAAAGCCAAGAGCAATGGCAACGGAGAGTTTAAACACTGCATCCGCGATTCCAGCGTAGGCAAAAACTTTCATCCTCTCATGTGCGGTAATAGCAACCATATATGGCACTTGCAAAATCCCAACGCAAGCGGTAAAAATTGTGAACTGATAGACAAAATTTGCCGCTTCCATTCTCTCCGTTGGAATAACCAGCCGTGTATTCAAAAACCACAAGCCAGCAGTTTCGCCCAAAATTAAAATCAACAAGGCGGTGAAAATATGGATAATGACGCTTAAACTGAAAGTTTTTTTCAATTGTTCAAAATCGCCTTTTCCCAAATCAAAAGTAAAAAAACGGCTCGTTGCACTGCCCATAGCGTTTTGAATAAAACTGAACAGAACAATAACCCCCCCTACCACATTGTAAACACCAAAATCACTAACGCCAAGCTGTGCCAGCACCTCGCGGCTTGTGTAAAGCCCAACGCCAAGGGTTAAAATACTGCGAAAGTAAAGAAATAGCGTATTTTTCGCTATGCGCCTGTTGTTTTCTGATGGCGTCATAAAAAAACATTTTCCCCCTCTTTTGCGCGTTTTGCCAAATCTTCGCAATGTTTTATTTTATCTAAAATTTCTTTGTATAATTCAAAATTATCTCTTGCGCCTTTCAACTCGGCTTTGAGCCGTGAAAGTCGTAGCTTTAGAACAGCACTTGAAAAATCCAACATCGCAGACTCATTTGTCCACGGTTTTTCCGGCAAGCGGATAAATAATTCTCTGTGGGCAGGAGGCAATTTTTCATAGAGTATTTTCAGATCTATTTTGCCAGTTTCTTCCAAAAGGGCGTAGCCGTAATCCAAAAGCTCGGCAAGCCAGCGAGAGCTTAAAAGACTTGGGTCGCAAACACGAATTGCAGCAGCTTGAAGAGACGGATTTTTAAAAATCACGCTCACAAGCCAAATTTCATCGCTCGGCAGGGATTTCCAAGGGATTTCAACCTCTTGAGTTTCTTGCGTTTTTGTTTGAGCAGGAGTTTTTTTAATTTGCAAAATCGGAATATTTTTTGAAGTTCCAAACCTTTCATTTAACAAATTCAAATACTGCTTTTTAAGCTCGGCATTGTTCATCGAGGCTATCAATTGTTTTGCCTTTGAGGCAAAAGCAGCTTTTTCTTCGGGGGTTGTGGGTTGTTTTTTATCCGCCAGATAATTGAGCCAGTTTTTTGCGCTCGCTTGCAATTTTTTAAAAGCCTCCGCACCACCTTGCATAACAAGGGAGTCGGGGTCTGTTTTCTCTCCGTTTTCGTTCATCAAATTCACAATGTTTATGGAAAAACTCTGTGTAAGCAAAACCTCTATGCACCGCTCCGTTGCTGCTTGCCCAGCGGCATCTCCATCCAAACTTATGTATGCGGATTTTGTGTACCTCGAAAGCAATTTTACCTGAATTTCAGAAAGCGCAATGCCGGAAATTGCAACCACATTTTCCACCCCGCTTTGGAACATGGATATCACGTCAAAATAACCCTCGACCAAAATTACGGAATTTTCCTTTGATATAGCTCTGCGGCTTTGGTTTAACCCAAAGAGAATTTCGCCTTTTCTGTAAATCAAAGT
>JAITFO010000007.1 GCA_031281265.1 Candidatus Fibrimonadaceae bacterium | reverse complement strand
CCCCCCCGGCCGCCGCGGCGGCGCTTCTCTCCGTCGCCTCGCGTGCGGGCTGCGGCGCGGGGGGGGCCCCCCCGCCCCCCAGAAAGCTATAAATAAAGGCGTATGCGATATGCCCCCACAGTAACGTATACTAGCACTTAGAGCCTCCTGTGGAGACTTGGTGTGGCAAACATTTTTACGGCTGTGAGTCATTTGGAGGGTAAATATAGAAAAAAATCTTGTGCCTGTCAAGGCATAGGAGAGTTTTTCTATTTTTTGCCATAAGCTATGCCAAATTCCGCCTACTATCACAAAAAACTTTTGCCGGGAAATCTGAGCCTTATGCAGGCAGAGCAGGTGTTGGCAAAACATTTTAAAAAACACGTTTTAATAGGCGTTGACGAGGCGGGCAGGGGACCGATTGCAGGACCGGTGGTGGCGGCGGCGGTTGTCGTTGGGGTTGGGATTGGGGCGGGTTTGAACGATTCAAAAAAATTATCGGAAAAACAGCGGGAAAAAATTTTTAAGGAATTGCCCAATTATTGCAAACATTATTCCATTGCCGAAGCCTCGGCGCAGGAAATTGATGAGCTGGGGATATTGAACGCCAACTTCTTGGCGATGAGGCGCGCCCTTGCCCCTATAGTCTCCTCGCTTGAAGAAAAAAAGCAGCCGTATAAAATTTT
The DNA here is from genome assembly GCA_031281265.1 of Candidatus Fibrimonadaceae bacterium. Lineage (GTDB taxonomy): Bacteria > Fibrobacterota > Fibrobacteria > Fibrobacterales > Fibrobacteraceae > Fibrimonas. The sequence goes on along the minus strand of JAITFO010000007.1, from coordinate 38,311 downwards.
AGTCGATGGCAATTTACGCATAAGGGAAATTGACGAGGGTTTGCAAATGCCCATAATCAAAGGAGATGGCAGAGTGGCTTGCATTGCCGCCGCATCTATTTTTGCAAAGGTGCATAGAGACAGGCTAATGGCAAAATTCAGCGAGCAATTCCCAAATTACGGCTTTGAAAAACACAAAGGCTATGGCACAAAAGCCCACTTGGAAGCCGTGAAAAAATTAGGGCTATGCGAAATTCACCGGAGGAGTTTTTCTATCTTACCAGATAGAGGTTTTTATGCAAGCAATTCAATTTGAAACCGCAATAAACAATGGAATTATAAATATTCCAAAAGAATATTACAACAAGCTATCACCGATAGTAGAAGTTATTATTTTGCCTAAACATATTCCAGAGACAATGCTTATGAGTGAAAAATCTCTCGCAAAAGATTGGAACACTCTTGATGAGGATGAAGCGTGGAAGACTTTGTAAAAGGCGATATTGTAATACTGAATTTTCCATTTTCTGATTTATCTGCAACAAAGCGAAGACCTGCGTTTGTTTTAGCAAATTGTGGTTATGGCGATATTGTTTTATGTCAAATAACAAGTAACCCTGCAAAAAATGAATTTTCCATAAAAATAGAGCGGGGTGATTTTGAAGCAGGTTCTTTGCCTATTGTAAGTTTTGTTAGAACCGACAAATTTTTTACAGCAGACAAAGAACTCATTCTTTATAAAGCAGGGCATATTAAGCAAGAAAAAACAGATAAGATAATTCAAACTGCGATTTCTGTTATATCATAAAATCCTAGCCAATCGGGGTTCAGACAATTTACTATCTTACCTCCATGACTTTTGAAGAAATATACGCCCTTGTGAAAGAGCGCAAGGAAAAAATGCCGGAAGGCAAAAGCACAACGGAGCTTTTTAAAAAAGGCTCGCATGGCATTGGCAAAAAACTTGTGGAAGAAGCTGCGGAGTCGTGGATGGCAGCACGCTTTGAAGGTAAAGAAGCCCTTACCTTGGAACTTTCGCAAACGCTCTACTATGTAGCCTGTATGATGGCAGAAAATGGTCTTACGCCAGAAGATGTTTACGCAAAGTTATAAATTCGTTTTTATCTTTGCTACTTCTTCAAATTCCCTTATATTCTTTTTCCATTTTTCTTTCTTCAACGGAGCGTAACTCTCAAGAGGCTTGCGGTTGCCATTTGAAAATTCACTCGCAGATTGTTGAATATTATCCACTATCTCTTTTATCTTTCCGTTCACCACGTTATTGAAAAGGCTTAAATTCATAATGGAGTTTAACACCGCACCGCTTGGCGAAACAATAGCGCGAAATTCATAGCCAACGGAATCCTTGCTTATCTCCTTAAAATCCAAAATTGCAGTTGCTGTTCCGTGCAACCTCCAAGCTAAAAGTTTTGTTCTGCCTCTGCCAAAAAACACATGGTACATTCCAGGGCCTACACCTGCGCTATCGTTTAACAACCAAACAAAATTGCCCCACATATTATCACCGTTATCGCCACTGAAGAATTTTTTATCGGGAGTATCGTAGGTTATTGTATATTTGGTTTTTCTATACGCATTGACTAATTGCGCGGTAAATTCCATATTGTTAAAGAGATATATCATCATCTCTTTTGAAACTGGGAGCTTTCCGTTAAGTTTAAAGGTAACCCTGTACTGCCGCCCCATATAGCGAAATAACTCGGTTGCTCTTGGGTCACCTGTCCGTAGCCCACGTTGCTTCAACTCCAAATATGGAGCGCAGAACTCGGCATTGTATTTAATATCTGGATTTGGAGTTTTGTCTTTTGCCGAACATTGAGGAAAATCGTAATTAAGGCATATCTTAGTTCCAGAACACATCGCAAGATGCCCTACGTTTGGCTCACCAGCGGCGAATGTAAATACAGTTAATATGAGTATAATTATTATTATTTTCATAATCACTTTCCGAGTTCCGTAGAACGTCTTACCGCAGCTTCAACCGCAGCCATAACCGCTCCTCTAAACGCCTTATTTTCAAGTTCTTGAACTCCAGCTATTGTTGTTCCTGCCGGACTGCAAACATTTGCCGTCAGCTCGCCAGGATTTAATTTAGAGTCTTTTAACATTTCTATTGAGCCTTCTACTGTGGATAACGCCAGCCGCATCGCCGCATCTCTTGTTAAACCAACTTTAACACCGCCCATCACGAGTGCTTCTATGAACTGGAAAACAAACGCAGGGCCGCTACCAGAAAGCCCTGTCACCGCATCCATTTGGCTTTCAAGAACTCTGACGGTATTTGCGCACGTGGAAAATAAAAATTCAACCGTTTGCAATACACTCTCTTCAATCCCTTCTTCCGATGCTATGGCAACTGTCCCTTTTTTCACCGTAATGGCGATGTTTGGCATAGTGCGTACAATATTCTTCATCTTTAAAGCCGTGCGTAAAGAGAGAAGCGTTACCCCTGCCATAATGGAAACTACAATCATCTCTTTGCTGGCAGCCTCCATCTCTTTGCGCAAAGAGGCAGAAATTTTTGAAAAAATTTGCGGTTTTATGCACAAAAATACTATATCCGCCTTTGAAAAACCCTCTGCCAAAGTAGCTAACCTTGTCGCTTTGCTTTTTTCCGCAGCTATGCTTGCCACATGACTATCCGGTTCATAAAAAAACACGGAGCTAACCGGATAACCGTTCTCTGTCAAAGCTTTTGAAATTGCGGCACCCATATTGCCTGCACCTATAAAAAATATTTTCTTTGCAGAGGATAGCATGTTTCTCCTTAACCCTTCATAGCTGCTAAAAAACTTCCATTGTTTTTATGGTTTTTCATCTGCTCTTGAATTTGTTCCATAATTTCAACAGGAGTATGGTCTTGCAAGAACCTGCGTAAAATCCAAACATTGCGAAGCTCTGTTTCAGAAATCAAAAGCTCCTCTTTGCGGGTACCGGATTTGAATATATCTATAGCAGGCCATATACGTTTTTCTGCTATGCGGCGGTCTAGCACCAATTCCATGTTTCCTGTGCCTTTGAACTCTTCAAAGATAACCTCGTCCATGCGGCTTCCGGTTTCTATCAATGCCGTACCTATAATGGTAAGCGAACCACCAAATTCAATTTTGCGTGCCGCTCCAAAAAAACGCTTTGGTCTTTGCATAGCCATTGCGTCCACACCACCGGAGAGTATTTTTCCAGAATGTGGAATAACCACGTTGTTGGCCCTTGCAAAGCGAGTTATGGAATCCAAGAGTATAACAACATCATCGCCTTGCTCAACAAGTCTCTTGGCTTTTTCCAAAACCATGTCTGCAACTTGTGTATGGCGTTCTGGCGGCTCGTCAAATGTGGAAGCCAGTACTTCGCCTTTAACATTTCTGCGCATATCGGTGACTTCTTCGGGGCGCTCATCTATCAGCAAAACCAAGAGCTTTATCTCCGGATGGTTTTTGCTTATGGCGTTTGCTATATGCTGTAAAAGAACCGTTTTGCCCGTGCGAGGCGGTGCTAGAATAACTCCGCGCTGACCCTTGCCTATAGGCGTGAATAAGTTCATTATCCTAGTTGAAAGTTCAGCGGAATCGTATTCCAAATTTATTCGCTCAAACGGATGCAAAGGCGTTAAGTGCTCAAAAGCAACGCGTTTCTTTGCACTTTCAGAGTCTTTATAGTTTATTGTCTCTACGCTCGTAAGGGCAAAGTATTTTTCCTTTTCCTTTGGAGCGCGAACCTGCCCCGTCACAGTATCGCCTGTTTTCAGTTCATAATACCTGATTAAATTCGGGCTTACATAAATATCATCTTGCCCGGGCAAATAGTTGTGATCTGGGTTGCGCAAAAAACCATAGCCTTCGTTTATAATCTCCAAAACACCTTCCGCATATATGGGCATGCCTTCAACAGCGGCTGCTTTTGCTTCCAGGATGCGGTAAATTATGGCTTGCTTGCGCATAACCTTGATATCCGGCAAATTGAGCTCTATTGCTAGAGTCTGCAACTCAGGCATGCTTTTTATACGGAGCGTAGCCCATTCATTTCGTGCCTTGTCTATAGCTTCTTTGTCTATCTTTGGAATTTCCTCTGGTGAAAATCCTTCGTACGGGCGGAAGTTCCTGTTATTATTATTGTTGTTGTTATTGTTTCTGCGGTTCTGATTTTGATTGTTAAACCTATTATTGTTGTTGTTTTGAAACTGCTGCCTTTTATTGTTGCCATTGTTGGTAAAACTTCTCGGTTGCTGCGGCTGGCGATTGCCCGTAAAGGCTCCCGCATTGTTTTGCTGATTTTGAGCCTCCCCCGCCTGTTCTGTATCTGGAACCTCAGGGACCATTACGCCAGATGGAAGCATTGTTTCTGACAGAGGCGAAATTGGAGCCTCAGACTCCTGTTCTACCTGTGGAACTGCACTGCTTTTACCGTGAGCTTTTTTAATACCCAGATTTTCCAGCATTTCTGCGGTTTCCGATGGAAGTTCGGCATCTTGCGGAACTTCGTCTGATAATAGTTGTTTTGAACGTGGTGCCAAGGGTAAAACTCCTTCATTGCGCAATAATTACGCAGATATGTTTTTAAAAGGAACTTACCTAATATAGAAAAAAAAAACAACTTTGTCAAGGGGGCAAGGTATATTTCTAAATTCCTTCCTAAATGCCTTTTCTCATAATTTTAATCCTTTGCGGGTTAGCTTATTCGCAAGAATTCTTCCGATTTGAATTGGGAGAAAGAGAGCAGGCAGACACTACTCAAAATGAAAACGCCGGTTGGCTAGTAGAAGACGGTTCAAGCGACACTCTAGAGTATCACGCAGTTGATTTGGAATATAGCGTTTTATCAAAAACTTTCAATCTCAACAGTAAAGCACAACTCAAATATAAAACAGCAACGCTCAACGGCGATACCATTATATATAACCAAAAAAATAAAACAATAGAAGTTGTAGGGAATCCCATTTTCAGGGAAACCTCGCAACCAACACTTGCGTCTCACAGAATGAAATACAATTTGTCCAAAAAAGTCGGTGAAATAATTTACGGTACAAGCTACATGGACAATCAGCAATTCAATGGTACATTGATAAAAGCCGTGACAATACAGAGCGAAGACACTTTAAAAGAGCAGAGGTTTTTAATTGAAAGGGGGGATTTTTCAACTTGCTCAAATCCAGAACACCAGCATTATGCCTTTTATAGCCGCCGAATGGTGGTAAAACCAAAAGAGAGCGTAACTGCGCGCCCCGTGGTTCTGAACATGGGAGAAGTTCCTGTTGCGATTTTGCCCTTGATGGTTTCCCCTATGAAAGGTGGGCGGCGTTCAGGGCTTTTGGTTCCAAAGTTTGGCGGTGACCAGTCGCAAGGCTTTTTTATGAACAACGTAGGTTACTATTTGGCACCGAATGATTATCTGGATGCGCAAGTATATGCAAATGTTGTGGAAGGTAGTTCAGCGGATTTCACCAAGAGCAATCTAAATGGCGAGTTCCGCTATAACGAGAGATATACTTTAGATGGTTTTGTGAATGCCGCTGGTTATTTCAATAACGGAACATTCTGGCGAGATTACGATATACGTTTTAAACATTCGCAAAACATAACGCCAGACCGTAGCAAAACCTTGAATGGCGAGGGTTCATTTGTTTCGCGGCAGAACCTGCGGCAGCAAAATGGAATAGATGAAACAACCATTCTAGACCAGCAAGCAAACGCGGAGATGACCTACTACCAAAAAATTGGCGACAATAAAAATGTAACTATAAAAACAAGGCAGGAGTACAACTTATCAACGGGGTTGGTTCGCAGGCAGCTTCCAGATATTCAATTCAGAATGTCTGGCCCTCTGTTTGAATCGGATATGTCTGGTGAAAACATAGAGCCTCCATTTTGGGAAAAAATAAATTACTCATATTCAAACCACTTCAACAATCACAGCGTCAAAGCTTATGATAGCTTAAAAGGTAAAGACACAGCAGCTTATTACACAGGCCTTTCCGATAATCTGACGTTTAATTATACGGGAACGCTTTTTAATGTTTTTAACATAACGCCATCGCTGAATATCATGAACAATTGGACAGCCAGAGAATATATTTCACCAGATGATTCCATAAATAATAAACGCAGCCGTTTTGCTTTTGACCCTTCTAAAAGCGAATACGGGCAATACTACCTGAAATACAATACCTCTTTGCAGGCCGCCACAAAGCTATATGGATTCTGGCTTCCCGAATGGGGCAAATTCACTGGCGTTCGCCATACCCTCTCGCCAACCGTTGGCTTCACATATGCACCGGAACGAGATCCCAACGAAAAGTTTTTTCCGCATCCGCTTTTGGGGCAAAGCGCTGTTCAGAATAAACAACAAACGGTAAATCTCCGTTTGGGGAACGATTTTGATATAAAGTATCTGCTCGCTGCCAGCGCGGATACCGCAAGCGAAAAAACCGACCAAGACGACATAAGCAAAAACCTACGGCTTTTAACGAGTAACCATTCCACATCCTATAATTTTGCAGCGGATTCATTTCATTGGTCGCCTATAACTTCAACCTTTGGGCTTCAAGTTTGGGAAAACTATATCTTTTCGGTGAATACCACCCATAATGTCTATCATTATTATGAAGACGATTCTAAAAAGGTTCGCTATCCACAGCTCACGGATTGGAACTACGGCTTGAGCTATAGATTCGATTGGAGTGGCGATTTTAACGCTGGACTTCCATCAAGAAACGGCAATTATGAATATAAATCTTGGAATGCGGGCATAGATTACAACTTTACCTTTTCCAGCACCAGAGTTGGCAAAAACACATTTAAAGACACCTATAGACACTATGCCATGTTATCTGCCTCTATCAATCCGAGCCGAAAATGGAATTTGCATTATTCATCGCAATATTCATTTGAAGAAGGGCAATTCACAACTCATACTATGCAGTTCTCCAGAGATCTGCATTGCTGGAGGATGGATTTCACATGGAGACCTGCCGGAGCCGCTCCGGGCTGGAGCTTTAACATTTACATTACGGACCTGCCAGATGTCCGCTTGAGCGCCTCAAATACAAAAGACAGCTACAGTAGCAGCTATAATAGTAGCTATAGTAGCAGCTATGATAATTATGATTACGGAGATTAGGGAATATTGTTTCCCTTGACAAATTAGTGTTTTTTTTCTATATTTATATTCCCTATGAAGAATATAGAGAAGCATCGCAATATTGGAATCTCCGCACATATAGATTCCGGAAAGACAACTTTAACAGAACGCATTTTGTTCTACACAAAACGCATTCATGCCATTCACGAAGTTCGTGGAAAAGACGGCGTTGGCGCAAAGATGGATTCCATGGAATTGGAACGCGAGCGCGGCATAACCATACAGTCTGCGGCTACTTATGCAACTTGGAACGACACCACCATAAACATAATAGATACTCCGGGGCACGTGGATTTCACCATTGAGGTGGAACGCTCCCTTAGAGTTCTAGATGGTGCAATCCTCGTTCTCTGTGGCGTTGCTGGCGTTCAGTCCCAGTCTATAACAGTGGATAGGCAGATGCGCCGCTACAATGTTCCCCGCATAGCTTTTGTAAACAAATGCGACCGTGCAGGTGCAGACCCGCTCCGCGTTGCCGCGCAACTCCGCGAAAAGTTAAACCATGTCCCATGCGTGATGCAACTCCCCATAGGTCTGGAAGATAAATTAAAAGGCGTTGTGGATTTAATTAAAATGAAGGGTTTTCTCTTTGAAGGGCAAAGCGGGCAAGACATAAAAGAGATTGAAATACCCGAAGACATGAAAGCTCAAGCCGCTGAATATCGTTCAAAGATGATAGAAACCCTTGCTGACTTCAACGACCACATAATGGAAGCCGCCTTGGAAGGCAAAGATATCTCCGAAGAGGTTCTCAAAGAGACTGTTCGCAAAGCTACAATAGATCTTAAAATCACCCCGGTATTCTTAGGTTCTGCCTATAAAAACACCGGTATTCAAAAACTTTTGGATGGCGTAACGGACTACCTGCCAAACCCGACTGAAGTCAAAAACATCGCCCTAAACATAGACAAGAACGAAGAGCCAACCGAGCTGGAGAGCAAGGATGATAAACCTCTCGTTTGTTACGCTTTCAAATTGACAGATGACCGCTACGGTCAGCTGACATATATCCGAATTTATCAGGGTTCAATAAAAAAAGGTCTTGCAATCGTCAATATGACAACTGGCAAAAAGGTGAATGTAGGCCGCCTTGTCCGTATGCACTCAGACGAAATGGAAGACATCACCGAAGCTGGCGCAGGCGACATCGTAGCGTTGTTCGGCATAGATTGCGCAACGGGAACAACCTTCACAGATGGTTCTCTGCGCATGAACATGACCTCCATGCACGTTCCAAACCCAGTTATAGAGCTTGTTATAGAGGCAAAGAACAGAGACGACCTCGCAAATCTTTCAAAGGCTCTCAACCGTTTCACCAAAGAAGACCCAACATTCCAGGTTTATGTGGATAAGGAATCTGGGCAAACCGTTATCAAGGGTATGGGTGAATTGCACTTGGAAGTTTATGTTGAGCGTATGAAACGCGAATACAAAGTTGAAGTTCAAACAGGTGCCCCACAGGTTGCCTACCGCGAAACAATTACAAAGCCCGCCGCCTTTGATTACACGCATAAAAAACAAACTGGCGGTTCTGGTCAGTATGCAAAGATGATGGGCGAAATGCGCCCTATGCCTATTGAAGGCGATATGGAAAAAGTATATAACTTCGTCAGCTCCGTTGTTGGCGGACGTATCCCAAAAGAATATATCCCAAGTTGCGACAAAGGGTTCCAAAGCTGCATGGAAGCAGGTTCTCTGATAGGCTTCCCCGTTGTTGGCATAGAGATGGAAGTTAAAGACGGGCAATACCATCCTGTTGATTCTTCTGATATGGCTTTCCAAATTTGCGCACGCATGGCATTCCGCGAGGCTTTCCAAAAAGCCGGAGCGCAGGTGCTTGAACCTATAATGAAAGTTGAGGTTCAAACCCCAACCGAATTCCAGGGCAGCGTTGTTGGCAACCTTTCACAGCGCCGTGGCACAATACAGGCAACCAGTGAGCAGCAGAACTACACCACCATAGTGGCAGAAGTTCCGCTTTCCGAAATGTTCGGTTATGCAACTGATTTGCGTTCCATGACACAGGGCAAAGCGGAATTCACAATGGAATTTGCCAGATACGCTCCTGTTCCTCGCAACATACAAGAGGAATTGATAAAGAAGTACGGAGACAAGGCAAAAGCGGCTGGGCGTTAATTTAAACTTCCCATTTCGTAGCCTTCTAGCTCCATCGCCACGAACGTAAAGCCGAGTTCCTTTATCTTTTTGGAAATCTCGTCTAAAATCTGTTCGTCAAAAAACTTGCTCCGCTCGCTCTTTGCAACTTCTATGCGCGCAATGCTCTCGTGTGCCCGTAAGCGGAATAATTTAAAACCAAAAGAACGCAAAATTTCTTCACCTGCCTCGATTTTGAACAAAAGTTCCTCGGTTATTTTTTGCCCATAAGGTACACGCGAAGCTAGGCAGGCAAAAGCGGGCTTATCCCAAACCGGGATGTTTGCCATGTGCGACAGCTCCCGAATTTCCGCCTTTGAAAGTTTAACCTCACGCAGAGGGCTAAAAACACCCAGTTCAAGCAAGGCTTTTAATCCCGGTCTATAATCGCTCTCGTCATCTATGTTTGTGCCGTCTAAAACTGCGCTTATGCCGCGTTCCTTTGCAACTTGAATTATTTTGCCAAACTCTATTTTTTTGCAAAAATAGCACCTATCGCGGGGGTTTTCCGCCACCTTCTCGTCAATAGTTTTTTCTTCTATGGCAATATGCTCAATGCCTATTTGTTCTGCAACTTTTTTTGCATCGCAAAGTTCGCTCTTTGAAAGCATAGGGGAAACTATGGTAACAGCAATGGAGTTTTTCCCAAGGGCTTGGTATGCAGCATAGCACAAAAAGGAACTATCCACCCCGCCGGAAAAAGCTACAGCCACTTTGCCTTTTTTTGCGATGCAATCCAAAAGCTCTTTATATTTATCCGCAGGCATATTTATGTATCTGGCTACTGCTCAGAAATGGATAGCGAAAGCGGCAACACCACCATCTGCGGCGGTTTGCGGGAGAGTTTTACATCTATGGCGGTTTTCACCGCTTGGCGTTCTTCAAAGGACAAGTTCTCTTTCCACATATATTCGTATTTGCCGTCTTTGTTCTTTTTTCTGCTCATCACGCCGTATAAAAGTCCTGCGTCATCTTGGTAAACAATCCATTGGTTGCCAATGCGTAGAACGTGTGCATTCATAACATCGCCATTGTTGCGGGTTATTGCACGGCTGCTGATTTGCACTTCGTCCCCTAAACGAATTTCTTCCATGTAAATAGTTCTGAGCCTTGAAAATCCCTCTTCGACCGTTGCCGCGTTGTTCTCCAAATCCTGGCATAGAGCGGCGGTTCTTTCCAACCTTACCTCCGTGTCCCAAGGCAAACTCGTTTTGATAAAATCTTCCAATTTACGGCAATGCACTATCAACTGAGCAGATAGAGCGGTTCTTGTTGAGCTTACATTTTCAACTTTAACCTGTGAATTTGCAATGAGGCTTTTTTCCTTTCCCATTTCAGCGGATACTTCGGAGAGTTTTTGGCTGAGCTGCTCAATTTCGCTTTTTCTGCGATCGATATCCGCTTTTTGCCGAGTTTGCTGCTCAGAGGAGAACTTTTTTTCCGCTTTAGTAATGGAATCGGTTTGGGCAATTTGGGTATTTATCTTTTTAATGTCATTTTCGATATTCGATTTTTCCGCTATCAAAGCGGCTCTCTGCGTTTCAAAGTCATCTGCAAAAACCAAAGCAGCCAAGGCGAATAAAACCAGTATAGTTTTCATTGACAAATAATATAGTAAATGCTTCAATTCCTAGCGTTCTTCTTGGCTAATGCTCTTAGCATACCGAATAACGCTGATAATTCCGCTTGGCTCGGGTTCAGCTTTTGGAGCCAGGTGCGTATGGAAGCGTTTATCCACGGATAATTTTTATATCTATCCGTAAGATTTTCCAAAATGAAGTTTTCAATGTTTTCAAATTGCTCCGTTGTCGCGGCTTTTCTGTGCGTTATTGGCAGCTTGTTTCTAAACGCCAAACCTTCGCCAAGCAAACCGGCTCGGCAAAGCTCATAGCTCGCAACGCTAACCGCATGGGACAAATTCAAGCTCATAAGCCCCGCAACGGGAATTTCGCATTGAACGGCGCACAGCTCAAACTCTTCAAAGGCAAGCCCACGTGACTCGCGCCCAAAAATCAAAGCGACTATGCCATTTTTATCTTTGCAAATAGCGGGCAATTCTGGCAGTGCGATATGCGGGACAATGGTGTCGAATTGGCGGCGGCTAAAAGCTATTGTGTAAGAGCAATCCGCTATGGCTTCTTTTAAGGTTGGGAAAAGTTTTGCCTTATCCAAAATCTCCGCACTGGAGTGAGCCGTGTTATAGCACTTTCTGGGCAACGGCTGCGATTTGCGAACAATGCGCAACTCGCTTAGCCCATTGCTCCTCATGCTACGCGCAACAAAGCCGATGTTATGCGGATGTTCAGGCTCTACTAGAATTATTGCAAACATAGATGTTTACATCATTTCAACGGCAAAGATTAGCGTTGCATCTGGCGGGATTGGCCCGCCGCCTCTTGAACCATAACCAAGGCTAGGCGGAATCAACAGCAAACGTTTTTCTCCGCGTTTCATACCTACCAATCCCAAATCCCAGCCCCTTATCACTCGCCCTGCTCCCAGTTCCAAAGCGAGCGGTTCGCCTCTCTCTCTTGAGCTATCAAATTTTGTCCCATCGGAGAGCCAGCCTGTGTAATGTACTTTTACAACCTCGCCGGCCTTAACCGCCTTGCCGCTGCCCGCTTTTTCTATAAAATATTTTAAACCCTCTTGACCATCCACCCATTTTATGGAATTTACATTGGGGAAAAAATCCATGGAAGCCGCAAACTCATTGTCAACTTCAACCAAATCTGCCTGAATACGGAATAGAAGCCCAGAGTTTGCGGGTATATTAGACATAGCCGCAGGACCGTAAGCCATGCTTGGCGAAAGCCTCAGCCATCTCACGCCACCCTGCTTGAGCGATTCCAAACCTATTTCCAAACCTCTGACCAACTTTCCCGTTCCGAGTACGGCTTTGGCAGGTTTTCCAAAATCCTTGGAACTCCCAAATTTATGCCCATTTAAAAGCCAGCCGGTATAATGGAATGTTAGTTCCATTCCGGTGCGGAGTTCTTTTCCTGTTCCTTCTTTCTCATCAAAAATTTCTATGCCAGGTCGCAGTGTTTTCCATTTTATAGCGGCAGGGCTTAGAAGGGTATCCGGTTCTAAGCTCTTTTGCGCACTGATAAGCTCAACCTCAAAGAGCAAATCCGAATTTGCGGGGATTGGGCCTACGGCATTGTTGCCATAAGCGAGAACGGATGGAATTTTTAACCTGCGAATTTCGCCGGGTTTCATCCCTTCTATTCCAATATCCCAGCCTTTTATAACTTGGTCTGCCCCAAGCACAAACTCAAGCGGCTCTCCCCTATCACGGGAACTGTCGAATTTTGTGCTATCCATCAGCCAGCCCGTGTAATGCACCCGCACGAGTTGCCTTTTATGGACAGGCTCGCCCGTGCCGTGCTTCAGGACTTTGATATCCACATTTTGAGCTACGGAAATTCCCGCAAAAAAGAATAGAGACAAGAACGCAATTTTTTTTGCCAAACAAAAGCCGTCCATCTTACTCCCTATTCTTCAAATACCATCTTATCAGCGCGTTGGTGCTTGAATCGTGGTTTAGCTCAATATCCGGATCTTTCTCGCCTTCCTCAAGTTCTGGCAAAATTTTGCCAGCGAGCTGCTTGCCTAGCTCAACACCCCACTGGTCATAGCTGTTAACGTTCCATATAACGCCTTGCACAAAAATTTTGTGCTCATACATGGCAATCAGGGAACCAAGGGTTCTTGGGTCTATCTTTTTTACCAAAATGGAATTGGAAGGTTTATTGCCCTCAAATACCTTATGGGGAGCCAAAAATTCCACTTCCGCATCGGTTTTGCCCGCTTTAATAAGCTCGGTTTGGGCTTCTTCCAAGGTTTTGCCGTTTAGCAGAGCCTCGGTCTGGGCAAAGAAGTTGGAGAGCAGCTTACGGTGATGGTCGCTTATTTTATTGAGCGAATTAACCGGAGCTATGAAATCGCAAGGGATTAACTTTGTGCCTTGGTGAATCAACTGGTAAAAGGCGTGCTGCCCATTTGTGCCAGGTTCGCCCCACAAAATAGGACCGGTTTGATAGTCCACCCTATGCCCTTCGCGGTCTATTGTTTTGCCGTTGGATTCCATATCCGCTTGCTGAAAATATGCAGCAAAGCGGTGCATATATTGGTCGTAAGGCAGAATTGTATATGAGCTGGCACACAGAAAATTGTTGTACCAAACACCCAAAAGCCCTAAAATAACGGGAAGGTTCTTCTCGATAGGGGCTTCGCGGAAGTGCGTATCCATATCATAAGCACCTGCGTGCAAAAGGGTGTAGTTTTCAAAACCTATTCTCAAAGCTATGGGTAAACCTATCGCAGACCACAAGCTGTAGCGGCCTCCAACCCAGTCCCAAAATTCAAACATGTTTGCGGTGTCTATACCGAACTTAGAAACCTCTGCCGCATTGGTGGAGAGTGCCACAAAGTGCTTGGCTATAGAGGCGATGTCGCCGTTGAATTTAGCTAGCACCGCGGTTTTGGCGGTGTTGGCATTGGTCATAGTCTCTTGGGTAGTGAAAGTTTTGGAAGCCACTATCCAAAGGGTCTCTTCCAAATCCACTTTCTTTAAGGTTTCGGCTATATGGGTGCCGTCCACATTGGAGACAAAATAAACCTCTGGGGAATTTTCATCTGCATAATGCCTAAGGGCTTCGCAAGCCATAACGGGTCCCAAATCGGAGCCGCCTATGCCTATGTTGACTACTGTCTTAATGGGTTTGCCGCTGTGCCCTTTCCACTTGCCGCCGCGAACCTGGGCGGTGAATTCTTTGATGTGGGCAAGCACGGCTTTCACTTTTGGCATAACATCTTCGCCATCTACCAATATAGGCTCCCTACCCTGGTAGCGCAGTGCGGTGTGCAGAACGGCTCTCTTTTCCGTGTGGTTTATCTTCTCGCCGGAGAAGAACTTTGCTCTCATCTCTTCAAAACCGCAGCTTCTTAAAAGATTACCCAGCAGGTCAAGGGTGTCTGAATTTACGCGGTTTTTGGAATAATCCAAATATATTCCACAGGCTTCGGCACTATAATTTGTCCCTCGGCTGGGGTCCGCTTTGAATAACTCGCACATACTTGTTTTTTGCGCGATGCGTGCTTGGGCTTCAAGAGCTTTCCACTCAGGAAGCAAATTTGGCTTGGTCATGGGGGAAATTTAGAAAAATTTACCAGAATTTGCGGAATTAAAGAATTTTCAGAATAAAAATCGCTATTTTTTGGCTGTTTTTCTCAGTTTTATTCTGTTAACATTAAAAAAATTGCGAATTTTGATTTTTTTTGAATTTTTTTCGGCTTGACAAGCGTCTAAGTATAGTAGAAGCAAAAAAATGGAGGTTTCTATGAAAAAAGAAAGGGTTAAACTTTGCTATGGTGGTAATGTTTTTGTATATTCAAAGGAGGTAGCTTTATGGAAAGCGTAACTGTTATGGAAAGCATTTTGAACATAATATTCAATGCAGAAAACGGGCGTATGCTAGCAACGCTAGTGACCGTTTTTAGCTGTTTTGTATGGCTAAAAACCTCTTTGGGAAAAAAAATAGACGGAGTAGAAGTTTCCCTGAGCAAGCGAATAGACGAGCTAAAATACAACGACTTTGCTCATTTAAGTGGTGCCTTTGAAGCCTTGACTTACGTCTTGGAAAAAAATAGTTCGTTATCAAAGGAAGACAAGGAATTCGTAGATAGCAGGTTAGCTCGATGATCTACCCCCCCCCCATTTAATTCCTTATATTGCAAGTGCTTACAAGTGCATTTGCAAACTTACATTCTCGCCGCCTTTGGCGGCAGACACCCCGTCATTTTCTTACGAAAATGCCACCCCTCTTTTAGAAGGGAGTTCCCTCACACCAACCCGGAGATAAAACAATGAGAACCTACCCCTTGTTCGCTAAACTGGCAGCCTTTGGACTCGCCTTGATATTCACCTTTTCTTGCTCTGGCGGCGATGACAATGAGCCTGGCAGCGGTAGCTATACCGAGAAAGGCAATGACATAGCGAATTATAAAATCAAGCAAATCGGCACTCAAGTTTGGATGACCGAAAACCTCAGCTACAATGTTAGCGGCAGCGTATGTTATGACAATGACCCAGCCAACTGCACAAAATATGGTCGCCTTTACGACTGGGCTACAGCAATGGATTTGGACATCAGTTGCAACTACAATTCTTGTTCTTCCCAAATAGCCGAAAAGCACAGGGGCATTTGCCCAGCCAACTGGCATTTGCCAAGCGACGCAGAGTGGGATATTCTTGTGAATTATGCAGGCGATTCTTCAACCGCTGGTGGTAAGCTGAAAACAACCAGTGGCTGGAACAACGATGAGCTTGGGTTATCTGGCAACGGCACTGATGACTTTGGCTTTGCGGCTCTGCCAAGCGGTCGCGGCTTTCCCAATGGCGATTTCCGCAGCGTCGGCTACGCTGGCTACTGGTGGAGTGCTAGCGAGAACGGTGCCGACTACGTCTATCTCCGGTTCATGAGCTACGACTACGAAGGTGTAAACCGGGACGGCAACGACGGCAAATACCGTTTGCGTAGTGTCCGCTGTGTAAAGGATTGAGTATCACCTCGAAATAAGCAACTTCTGCTTCTTTTCAAAAGTTTTTCGGCTGCCGTTTTCCGATTGCACGGTGCTTTGCACAACGTAGTGGTAAAGCCCGTTTGCGAGCAAGCGGCCTCTTGAATCCTTGCCATCCCAATGAGTGACTCCAGAAATGGCATTCTCTATGGTTTTAACGAGTTTTCCGTTTTGGTCAAAAATTTTTATCCTAACGCTGCTGATTCTTCTATCGCCAGATAAATCTTTGAAATAAAAAGTAGTTCCATTTTTCTTCATAGGATTAGGCGCATTAAAAACATCGGATAAGCCTTCTTCGTTTTCCTGACTCAGCGAAACCCTGAGAGAACGGAACGCAGCATTGCCCAAAATATCCTGCGCCAGAACCTTGAAAACATATTCGCCCGGCTCGTAAGACGGTCCAAAATTCATCCTAACAACTGCTTTCTTTCCAGTTTGCTCTAAAAAAGGCCAGGGATGCCAACGGTTTTCAACAGGGCTAACCTCAAAGGAAATTCCCTCGTCCGCTTCCTCTCTGTAATCTATGCCAGTGTCGTCTTCTATAACAACATCCAAGCAAGAACCTATTTCCAAACTCACTCGTGCGTTTTCCGCATAAGGGGTGGTAATCCCAGAACGCTGGCACGGATAAATTCTTATGCTCGGCGGAGTATTGTCATTTATTGAGTTTGCATCAGGCGAGGTTCCAGATAGCTTTATGCCAAACATCGCCGCTCTACCTATTTCATTAGAACCCGGTTTGTAACCCCAAAGCCTTATCTGAGCAGATGTGTCTCCGAGCGATAGTTTACGTGGGGTGATAAATTCCGTTGAGAATACGCCGTTTTTTATCTGCAATTCCTCGCTGTAAATAGGGCTGCCGGGGACTTTTATGGTATCTCTGTGAATGGTGCCGTTTCCCAAATTTTGCGAAAGCACTCTATATTTTTCCCCTTCCAAAACCTGTACGCGAACCAGCCCCGTTCCCACGGAAGCATCACCGGAAATTTTCAATTTTTCCAAAGCCTGAATAGTATCTGGAACACTGCCGAATCCAAGCGAAATACCCTGCTGTGGCATACTCAAAACAGGTTCGCCCAAAAGCACATATTTTTCGTTATTGTACCTTTCATAGCTATAAGAAGAAAATCCTTGCTTCGCTTTTAAAAAAATATCGCCTAAAATAATATTTGATATGGAATTGTTCAAGACTTTTTTTGAGATATTTTCATTGTAACTGGAATAACTGTCTCTAACAGAACCGATTGCAGCTATTGCTCCTTTGGATTTTGCGGTCACAAATGCTCCAGAAAGGCTGACTGCGTTTGCATCGTCAAAACGAGCTACCGCGCATGAAAAGGAACCTAATATCGTGTATCTTCCAACGTTATTTATATAGTTCAGGGATGATATGTTAAGCAAATCCTCATCTGCCCACTGCACAGAATTTCCATGCCCGTAATAGAACGTGAAAAGAGCGCCTTGGTTTAAACGCAGCAGTAATTCTCTGGTAGCATCTGGCTTTTTACCGTTGCCGTCCTTTTCGTATTGGAGCAGAGAAATTTTTCTCTGCTCTATCGCAAAACCCCGTTTTTTAGCAAGTGTATCCATGCTGAGGGCTATTTGTTCCATGTGTTTGGTATGCTTAATGTTATCTACTCTGTTTCCTTGCAGTTGGTCATCGGCATTTAATATAATGGTGTTTCGCCAGATTCCGTTATTCATAGCGGATTTTTTTTCATAATCAATCACCTTTTGAATATAATTTTCAAATTCAATTTCATTAAAAACAGGAAGGCGTCCAATTGATAAACTCAAATTATAATTTCCAAATCTAATCGCTTCCCCAGGTTCTAAAATTACAAAAAAATCATCACTGGAAGTATCTTCTGCTTCATAAGGCGGAATTAAATTAACCAGTGAATTAGCTTTGATTTTCCTATAATCGTAATTTCCATTCCCTGCGAGCAAAATATATTTCAAGTTAGGGCAATGATTTTTTGCGTATCTTATATAATCCCTGATAGCGACAGGCGAATTTTTCTGCGCTCCGTGAATCATGTAAATATCTTCTACCAGCACAACCGCTGTGTTCAATTTTACCGGAACTTCTCCGCTTTCTCTGAACTGCTTTAACTTAAGTGCGCTGTTCTGCAAAATTTCAGAGGTTAAAATCAGGTACTCAGTTTGGGCGGGAATTCCCTGCGGTTCAGAAATAGAATTTGTTCTATCCAGTATCGCTTCAATGGCAACAGGTTTTTTATAACTATTTTTTCTATGCAAAAAATACTTGGTGTCCCCAGTACTCGCTATCATATCACTTGCATAACCGCCAGTACCATTTATAATCTCCACGGGAATAAAATCCACCGCTTTTATAAGCTCCATACCAGCAGGAACGGGAATTTTAACCGCTCCGCTAGCAGTTCCTGGAAACAACCATTCATCGCCAGCACTCTGCGCCACGTTGTAATTGTAGGCAACGGATAAACCGCTAAATCTATCGGTGCTTAAAGTTTCCACTTTATAGGAATTATTCATTGAACTCGCATTTGTGCCTGCAAAGACAAATGTCCCGTTGAAAATGGTATCCATGCTTTGCAATTTCTGCCCTTGAAAGTGAAGATTAAAATTTATGCCTCTTATTTTTTCTTTCCACGGGTTTGAAGAAAATTGCGGATTTGATTCGGTTGAGCGTCTTGGGAGAAAAGTCACCCCAATAAGAATGGAATTCCCTTGTATATTGGTTAAATTTCTCACGGATTCCTGAAATTCCGAAGTCTCCACATTTACCTTGCCCCACTTCCAAAACCATTCTTTGCCCGTATGTTCAATTACCGAATTTTCTCCAAAATAAGAGTCTCGCAAAAGCAAGTTTTTTTCTGAGCGGGCATATTTTTTCCAAGTTATGTCTCTTGGGCTGCTTATGTTTTTTGTGAGGCTGTCCAGCCTTTTCCCAACCCCATTTGCGCCTAGATAAAAATATTGATAATAACTATACGGCGAATGTGAAAAATAATAATCCATTCCGCTTGAAGAGCCACTCTTTTTCCAAAGCGAGGTGCCATAACCGAAAAATATTATTGAATCGCCGCTGTCAAAAATTCCGTTCCCGTTTTTATCTTTCACCGAAATAGGAATCTCCACAGCGTTTGGAAAAATTTCTCTGCCTATTATCTCCGATAATGTATCGGGGGATGCTCCGAAAATTCTTAAATTGGAAATGCGAATTCCGTCTATGGCACTCTCCTTGCCAGCAGAGCGCATGGTATTTCTCGCTTCGTCAAAAGAAATTGCATACATCCCGTCTGCCGTAGTGGATAAATCCGTAGTTCCTATTTCCATTCTAAGCAACCAATCTATGCCTGCCACCGGCCTCTTCAATGCCGTGAGATTGCTCGTTTGTATTGCCCCTGTTCCAAATCTCGCTGCGGCTTTTTTATTCTCGATTTGAGAAAGCGCTCTTTTGCCAATAGGATAATTACTCGCGTTCCCGTTGAAGTTCACCCTAACCCTGAATTGCCTCCGTAAATTCCACGAACCGCCGTTGGAATAAAGAAGTGGGACTTCTATTTTTATTCTCCATAAATTGTCTTTTAAATAAGGTTGGCCAACTCTTAAAGAAGTAGGGTTTTGCTCTGCACCGCACGGCTTGCCGTTCACCTTTTCGCTTTTGATATTTTCCAGATTAACGCTTGGCATATCGGAATTTGGCAGAGCTATTGCATAAACTCTAAATGGAATCCCGAATTCGTCCGCTTTGCCAAAGAAAGATGAATTTTCCGGCGTAAAAAGAATGCCGTTTTTGCACGGCTCAGAATTCAGGCTTGCAACTTGGTCTGTAAAGATAAATGAGTCCGGAGCATCGTGCTGTACTTCAAGGGCAAAAATGCTCAATGGGAACAACAGGAACAGAAAAATGTGCTTAACGCAAAAAGTCATCTTTAACTTCAACATAATGTCTTGAGCTTATTTCGCAATGCTCTATTTCTTCTTTCGTCAAATCGCGAAGCCTTCGCGCAGGGCTTCCGGTTATCAGGGAATACGGCGGAAATTCCTTGCCGCTTGTTATCAGCGCGCCTGCACCCACAATGCTGTGATGCCCAACTCTTGCGTTGTCCATAACACAGGAACCCATGCCTATTATGCAATAATCCTCTATGTCGCAGGCATGAACAATTGCATTGTGCCCAACGGTTACTCCCTCGCCTATAACCACGCCTTTATTGCCCGCTAAATGCACGGTTGAATTGTCTTGGATATTTGTTCTTTTGCCAACTTTTATGCTGTTTATATCTCCGCGCAAAACCGCGTTGTGAAATATGGAAACATCATCTGCAAGCTCCACCTCTCCTATAACGCTCGCCCCTGGTGCTATAAATACCCGCTCGCCTATAATGGGCTTTTTGCCGCGAAAAGAATAAATTCCGCTCATTTTTTCTTATCCTTGTCCAAAGTTAAAAAACCCAGCTGCTTAACACCAGCTACCTGCGCCAAAGATACAACCTTCATTACAATTCCATAATTCACGGATTCATCTGCATTTATCACAACCGGCATCTCATCTTGCCAAAGGGATTTGAAAATCTCATTGAAGTCATTTAGATGCACTTCCATATCCGACACAAAAATTTTTTCATCCTTTGTTATGGTGACCTTGAGCATTTTTTTCTGCTCCAAAGTAGGGGCCTCGGCATTTGGCAAATCCACTTTTATTCCCTGGCTCATGAGCGGTGCGGAAATTAGAAACACAATGAGAATGGCAAACACAACATCTATCATGTTGGTCAGGTTCATCTCCTGGTTCAGAGATTTGCTGCGGCTACGTTTCATTTTTGCCCTTCTCTAAGAGTTTGGACTTTTTCTATAGCTTGCAAATCCCCACGCTTGAATAAACTGAGCAGATGAGAGGCAAAGTTATAATAAAAGACCTCTTGGCGGTTGTTGCGAGAAACAAAGTAGTTAAAAGCCATAGATGAAGGAATTGCCGTAATCAAACCAGCAACGGTGGTTATAAGAGCTACCGCTATGCCGGGTGCAACAACGCTCAAATCCGCCGAGCCGTGCGAGCCTATCTCGTAAAAAGATTGCATTATGCCCCACACCGTTCCAAAAAGTCCAAAGAATGGCGAAGCGTTGGAAGCCATAGCTAAAAAAGGAAGTTTGGAATCCTCTTGCATTCTGCACGCTTCAACTTCGCGTTGCATGGTATCTTCCAGCATTTCTGAGCGTGGAGCCATGGTGTCAACGCTTACATAGGGGCTTAGATTTTTAGCCTCTTCAATCGCAGCGTCTGTTATAGCTCTCAGCGGGCATTCCACGGCTTTCACGGAAAAAGCTTCAATTTCCGCAAAGCTTTTTATGCGCTCAAAAGTTTTATAAAATGTAAAATTTGCTTTCTGCATACCCTTTAAGGAAAAATATTTTGTCAAGATTATTCCCCATGCGATCAACGAGAAAAAACCGAGTATCAAAAGGACGGCTATGGTAACAGGGTCGCCTAGCGACATCCTTATTATTTCAATGGTGATTTTCATGGTTAAAAAATAGTAATTTATTACTCGTCTGTTGAGCTTTGGCAGTCCTCTTCTTTAGCTATTGCCCTGTGGGCTGGGGTTATGGTGTAAACATATTCAAAAGCAGCCCAACCATCTACATTATTTCCTTTTTCGTATGAATCCCAAGAACGCATATCAATCCCGTCATTTTTTATTAACCCATCAAAAATCAAACATTTTTTTGGTTCATTTATGAAATGTAGCTCCATTCTAATTGGTCCATAGCAATTTCCGAACGAAATTGAACTGCCACAACCTATATTCTTAGGAACATACCATCCTTCCTCCGTATAATGCAGAGTATCTCCATCGGCAATAGTTTTTTCATAATTATTGCCAGTTCGTTCCGAAATTGCAATTATCTTAACCTTTTCTCCACTTTTATTCGCGTATGAAGGAAGTTTTGCTTCCGTATCATCGCAACTACAGCCTGCAATACTGGCTAAAACGCAAACAAGAAATAAGTATAACAGACCTTTGGTAAAGGTGCTGTATATGGGCTTTTTAAACCGTCTGGTAAAGATGTTTTTTAACGTTTTCATAAAGCTACTCGTCTGTTGAGCTTTGGCAGTCCTCTTCTTTAGCCATTGCCCTGTGGGCTGGGGTTATGGTGTAAACATATGCTATATAATAAGTTGTTATATTATTAAGTTTCTTTCCCTTTTTATATGGTTCCCAAGAACGTATATCAGTACCGTCATGTCTTATTGGTCCATCAAAAATTAAACATTTTTGTGGGTAGTTTAGAAAATGCAGTTCTACTCTTGATAATGTGTCACAATAGGCAGATTCGCAACCAATTAGAAAAAAAACATTCCATTCTTCCGTTGGATAATTATACAAGGTATCTCCATTGGCAATAAGTTTTTCATAAGGGGAGTGACCTTCAGCAATTGCGACTATCTTAACAGTTTCTCCACTTTTATTCGCGTATGCAGGAAGTTTTTCTTCCGAATAAGTACAATCATCGCAACTACAGCCTGCAATACTGGCTAAAACGCAAGAAAGAAAAATGGTTTTTAACTTTTTCATAAGGCATAACCTCCCTATATTTCAAAGATAGAAAAATTAAGAAATTTGTATATTCTAAATATGAAGGTATTTATCTGTTTTGCCTTATTAATAATTTTTATTTCTTATGCAAACACGCAAGAGGAACCCGTAGAACAAAATAACACGAGAGTATCGGTTTATTTGCATCCAGTTTATATTTTTTATTTTGGGAATAGAGATATAGTCCCAATATATTCTACGGTTGAAATTCCGTTTAGCTTATCTAATTCATTAATAATCAGGCCAAGTTTATTAATTGGTAACTATAACGATTACAATGCGTTCAGGTTAGGCAGCGACATTGGATTTCGCCATTATCTATTTGGAAATGGGGAAGGTTTGTATTTGCAAGGGCAAATAGGTATATTCTACAACAGACGTAATGATTATTATGAGTGTTCCCCGGCGAATCCCATGGATATCTTCCCTAGCAAATCCTTATGGTTAAACCCTATGGGCTATGTAGGTTATTCTTTGAAATATCCTTATGTAAGTATATTTGTTGATGTTGGGCTTGGAGGAGCGTTTGGTATTAATACTAAAACTGGGCGCTTTAAGTCATTTGATGATCCTTATCTCGATTTTGACATAGGCATTGGAATTCCTTTTGGTGTTGCCAAACTTGCAGACACACAAGAGCAATCGGCAAAAAATGATAACACCAGAGTATCAGTTTATTTACATCCGACTACTATGCTTTCCGCTTTATTAGATTTAAGTCCAATATATTTAACAATTGAATTTCCGTTTAGCTTATATAACTCGCTAATAATTAGACCAAGTTACTTAAACATAAGCCACGAAGACGAAGACGATAAAGCATTTAGACTAGGCAGTGACATAGGATTTCGCCATTATTTAGCCGGAAAAGGGGAAGGTCTGTATTTGCAAGGACAAATGGGTATATTTTATTTTAGAAATAATAATACCAAATGCTATAAGAAATGCAGTGATGTCGTTGCCTTACCTGAGCCGCCTTTCTATAATATCTATATCCCAAAAAAATCTATCTGGCTAGACATTATGGGCTATATAGGTTATTCTTTGAAATTATCCTATGCAAGTATATTTGTTGATGTTGGGTTTGGACCTATACTGGGAATTAGTACTGAAACTGGGCGCACTAAGTTATATGATGAATTTTTGCCCGATTTAAACATAGGCATTGGGGTTCCGTTCTAAAAAATTCTATATTGAGTGTACCATTCGGCCGGAGACAGTTTTTTTATGTCTAAAACCAGAGTTTCATCATATATATTAGCTTCGCTTGCATTTGCAGGCATTGCGCTTTTCGGTTGCTCAGATTCATGGCAAGAAGCATACCCGCAAACGGAAGAACAGGCTTCAAACGATACAGAAATAAATATCTTAACGAGTGTTTTCCCCAGCCCCAAAGAACAAAACCCTTATTCCGTTGAGAATATGAACAAAATATTTAAAAGCCTGGTTCTTGCAAACAATCCGGACGCAGAAGATATTCCGGAATTGGAAGCAAATTTCTTGTATGTTCGTTTTTTGCCTTATGGCAAGCAAGGCGTGCATGAATTAAAAACTTACGATACAGCTTTGGTGCTATTTAAACATCCGATGGATTACAACGAAATCAGAAAGCCTGTTGTTTACATCGATAAAACTTTGCCAGACAGCATAATCCCTTACTTTGCGGCTGTGCCTGTTGGCTATGAGTTTGGCCCAACGCCTTACGAAATTTTGCAGGAATTATTTTTAACGCAACCGCTTGAAGAAGATGGCGAAGACAGCCAAAAAGATAGCCGCTTTGTCAGGGCAAAGAGAGCAAACAGAGCAAATAAAGATATAGCAGCTTATTTGCAAAATCAAGATTTAACTCCATCTCTGTTAGAAATGGTAGCGTTTCCAAATTCGGAAAGATTTAATACCAAAGCAGGAAGCGACTCAAGCAAAGTTCTTGCAAAAAATATTTCCATTGATACAGATAATATAGTTGCTTGGAGCTGGAAGAACTTGTTACCTTGGAACTGGAAGAATGTACTACCAAGCAGGTGGAGACCGAGCGGAACTTTGAAGTATTACGATGACTACCTAAAAGAAGCTATGCCTCTTGTTGGGGTTAGGGTTATCGCAGGCTACTTTTATTACTGGCGTGAATCCCACACAGATGCCAACGGTTACTTCCAAAGCCCTGATAGATGGACATTCAGCGTGGACTATGAGGCGAACTTTGACTCGCACCAATTTTTGTTGCAAGACGGGCACACTGTTTTGGGTTGGGACTTGGAAATTGAGAGAAGCAACAAAAAGAGTGCTTGGATTGAGACTTTTGAAGGAAATGAAGCTATATGGTGCGTTGTATGGACAGCGGCTTGGAATTATTGGTATGGCAATAGATATGGATTAGAACGGCCAAGACTGAATACTAAGAATCCATTTGTCCATAGTTTGGAAATAAATGTTTATTACAAAAATGCTACGGACTGGAATGAAGCTTTTGGACGGTATAAAACTTCTTCTTTTCAAGAATATATTATGATTTTAGCTTATGGACGAGAGCATATAGAGATATACGGAACTACAGTACATGAAATAGCTCATTCATCTCATTATGGTAATGGAAATTATTTTACTTTCTCGCCAAAAATATTAAAGGAAACTTATGCGAGAGGAATACAAAGATATTTATCAATAAAATATTACGAAGACTGGTCTAAGGCATTTTATGATAGTATAGATACTGGTCTGTTTGAAGACTTAGAAGATACAAATTCTACATATGCACAAAGAATAAAAAAATATTGCGATAGAGTCAGCGGCATTACAGCTCCAATGGCAGAAGCGGTTCTTTTCATGTCGGATTCTTGGGATGGTTTTAGAGACAATTTAATGAAAGCATATCCCAGTGGAACCCCAAACAACGAAAATGGAACCGTGGCATATTTCGCAGCCGATATGATTGCTCTCTTTTACTATTGGGAAACTGGAATAGGGGCTTCATGTCCTAGACCAATTGCCGACACCCGAGACGGGAAAACTTACAGAACAGTCACAATGGGTACGCAAACTTGGATGGCGGAAAATTTAAACTACAACGCAAGCGGTAGCAAATGCGGCATTGGTGGTACTAGCGGTGCTACAGGTACTTTTAGCGACACAAATACTACAACTTGTGACGCCTACGGCAGGCTGTATGACTGGTCAACCGCAATGGCTCTGCCATCATCTTGCAATTCAGCCACTTGCTCAGGCCAAGTCAATGCTAAACATCAAGGGGTATGTCCCAATGGCTGGCGTATCCCTAGCAACGCAGACTGGGATAAGCTCATGCGTTATGTGGATGGCACAAACGGAACAAACAGCCCTTACGACAGCCCTATGGCGGGCAAGTATTTGAAAGCGACAAGCGGATGGAAAGATTTCCATAACAACAACATCAGCGGCTACATCAATGGCAACGGCGTAGACTATTACGGCTTTTCTGCCCTTCCGGGTGGCTACGGTTATTCAGGCGGGTTCAAGAATGTTGGCTACAACGGCGATTGGTGGAGTGCTTCCGAATACGACAGCGGCAATGCCTACCGTTTGGACATATACGGTGGCGACAAGGCTGGCTGGGAAGACATAGATGGCAACCGCAAACACAGTAAGTCCGACTTGTTCAGTGTTCGTTGCGTTAAAGATTAGTTAAATGCAACTCGCCACAGAACAGGATTCAGAATGGATTGCCGCTATTCAAAGCGGGGCAAATTTGCCGCTGTGGAAGCCAAACTCCACTTCTTGGGTTTTGGAGAAAAAAGCCTTTGCTATATGGCAGGCAGCAGCCAGCGAATGTGAGCTTTTGTCCGTAGCGGTTGAACCCGCCGAGCGGGGCAAGGGTTTTGCAAAGACGCTAATTGAATATTGCTGCAGCGAGCTTGCCAAACTTGGAGTTGAAAAGTTTTTCTTGGAGGTTAGGGAGAGCAACATAGCAGCTATTTCCCTCTATAAAAAAATGGGGTTCAAAAAAATCTCGGAGAGAAAAAAATATTATGCAAACGAGGAAGCAGCAATTGTAATGGAACTCAACCGCCAAAAATAACCGTATTATCCCCTTCTACGACCTTTCCACATTCAAAGACGGTTTCGCCTTTGCTCTCTAAATGCTTGCGAATTTCAGTGACATCGTTTTGGGCAGCGAATATCAGCATCCCAATTCCCATATTGAAAGTGCTGTACATTTCGTCCGGTTCAACGTTTCCGCATTTTTGAATAAGATTGAAAATCTCAGGTACTTTCCACGCACTGCGGTTTATCTGAACAGAAACACCTTTAGGCAAAATACGCGGGATATTACCCTGAAAGCCAGAACCTGTTATATGTACCAAGCCCTGCAATTTTTTTGCATGAACCAAATCTACCAAAGAGCGGTAATAGCTGCGATGGGGAACCGCCAATGCTTCGCCTATAGTGCCAGTTATTCCGTTTTCCTTTGAATCCAGTTTATAACCGCCTGCCTCTAGCAAAGCCTTGCGAGCGAGCGAGTAGCCATTTGTGTGCAAGCCTGTGGAGGGCATTCCCAGAACAACGGTTCCGGGCGTTATTTTTTTGCCATCTATAATTTCGTCTCGCTCAACAACGCCTACTATCGTCCCTGAAATATCGTATTCGCCTTCGTGATACATGCCCGGCATTTCAGCAGTTTCGCCGCCTATCAAAACGCAATCGTTTTCTCGGCACGCTTTTGCCATGCCTTCAACAACGGCTTCCAAAACTCCGCTTTCCAAACGTCCAGTTGCCAAATAATCCAAAAAGAAAAGAGGGCGCGCACCTTGAACCAAAATATCGTTGCAACAGTGATTCACAATATCCTGCCCTGGCAGGTTATGGCTTTTAAGCCCAAAATGCACTTTTAATTTTGTGCCAACCCCATCAACCGAAGATACAAGAACGGGCTCTTTTAACCCCAAATGCCCAAGCGTGAAAAGCCCGCCGAAATTGCCTATATCGCCGAGCACTCCCGCATTGAAAGTTGTGCGAACCGATTTTTTTACGCCAACCATAGCCGCGTCCGCTCTTTTAAGCGATACGCCGGCATCTTCGTAATTCATTTATTTATAAAGTTCCTTTACAAGCGAATCAACAAGAGAGGGGCTAAACCTGTCCTGTCTTTTCCCGTTAATATAGAAGTTTGGCGTTCCCTGAACTCCAGCTTCTGCTCCGAGCTGCATATCGCGAGCTATTATGGCTTTCTTTTCATCATCCAAAACCATGTCTTTTTTGAATTGCTCAATATTCAAGCCAACCTTTTCGGCAGTAGCTATGAATGTGGAATCCACCAAGCTCTGGAAGTGCGGAGCAAGTGCCCAGCGATATTCCCAGAATTTGCCCTGCTTATGAGCTGCCAATGCCGCAGCTGCAGCCGCTGGCGCATTTGCGTGGAAACTGAGCGGGAAGTTCTTGTACACAAGCCTGATTTTACCCGGATATTTAACATTGACTAGAGTATCCAGCACTGGAGCAATTGCGCTGCAATAAGGGCATTGGAATTCGGTGAATTCAACTATCACTATTTTTGCCTTTGGGTCGCCTGTGGAAGGGCTTTCATTAATTTTTAAATCCCAGATTTTGTCGGCTTTTTCAATCTGACTCTTGATTTGCTCGTAAGAGGCTCCCATTCCTCTTTCAATAACGTATTTCAGCACGCTTTTGACTTCGGCAATCTCGGCAGCTAGTGCCTCAGAGCTTTGGGGAGAGGGTTTAGCGCAAGAAAACAGCGCAACAAACAACGACGATAAAAGAAGTATTTTTTTCATAAGGGTAATATAGTAAACAATTCCGGTTGCAAATCCATTTTGGCAGGCGGGGTTCGGTTGCATTTTTTATAGCCGTTCATGGTTACGGTTCTGCCTCTTGGAGTGCGTGCCAAAAATCCCTTTTGTATAAGATAAGGTTCATAGACCTCTTCTATTGTGTCTGGTTCTTCGCCAAGCGTTGCCCCAATTGTGCTCAAACCAACAGGGCCTCCGTTGTGGTTATCTATTATGCACTCCAAAATTCGCCTATCCATTGAGTCCAAGCCGTCTGAATCTATGGTGAGCATTTGCAGGGTTTTTTCCGCTATCTGAGCGGTTATTCTGCCGCCACCACGAACTTGGGCAACATCTCTGCATCTGCGCAAAACCCTGTTTGCAACGCGGGGTGTTCCACGGCAGCGAGACCCTAAAAGAACAGCAGCATCGTTTTCAATTTCAATTTGGAGAATTTTTGCAGACCTATTTATAATGGTTAAAAGCTCCTGCGGAGAATATAACTCCAAGCGGAACAATAACCCAAAGCGATCTCTCAAAGGGCTTGTCAAAAGCCCGCTCCTAGTGGTTGCGCCTACAAGGGTAAAGGGGCGTAGTGGCAAGTTGACGCTTCTAGCCCCAGGGCCGGAATCTAACATTATGTCCAGCCTAAAATCCTCCATCGCAGGATATAGATATTCTTCAACAACTCTCCCCAAACGATGGATCTCGTCTATAAATAAAATGTCGCCTTGCTGCAAATTTGTCAAAAGCCCGGCTAAATCGCTTGGCTTTTCCAAAACGGGACCGCTGGTGATGTGAATCTGAACTCCCATCTCCTTAGCGATTATACCGGCAAGCGTTGTTTTTCCCAGTCCGGGCGGCCCGGAAAAAAGGCAATGGTCAAGAGCATCTTTTCTTTTTTTTGCAGCCTCTATAGCTATTGAAAGGCCTTCTTTCAACGCCTCTTGACCGGTGAAATCCGCAAGCGAAAGCGGGCGCAGGTTTTGTTCCGTTGCCGCTTCTTCCGCAGATTCGTTTTCTGGAGATACCGGACGCATTTTGTTGCGCTACCTATCCCTTATTTTTCCAAAACTATATAAGACTGGCCACCTTCGCGCCTTATCAACAGCAGCATTGTTTTTGCGCCTTCGGCAAAGATGGAATTGAAATCCTTAACGTTCGAGAGTCCCCTATGGTTTGCAGCCAGAATTATATCACCGGGTCTTACACCTGCTTTTGCAGCCGGAGATTTTTCATCTACATAAACAATCAGAACTCCAGCGGAAGACTCGGAAAGCCCGGCTTCTTTTTTCTGGGCTTTTGTAAGGTCTGCCACTTTGATACCCCAATCGTTTTTGCTGCTCTCAGCCTTTTTCTCGCTTTCTTTTGAGCTAGGTGCGGCCCCTGCAAGATTATTTTCATCTCTCAGAGCTATACTCACCTTCAATTTCATATTTTTTCCATCTCTCAAAATTTCAAAGTCAGCTTTCTCTCCAGGACGGAGCATCGCAACGGTGTTCCTCAAATCGTTTGCGTCTTCTACCCCTTTCCCGTTTATGGTGAGAATCACATCGCCAACTTTTAACCCACCTTTATCCGCAGGAGAATTTTCAAAAACTTCGCTGATGAGCGCGCCTTTCGCCGGTTTTAAATTCAGAGCCTTTGCGATGTTTGAACTCACATCCTGAATGCTGACCCCAAGCCATCCGCGGCTAACCTTGCCAACCGAGAGCAAATCTCCCATTATGCTTTTTGCCAAGTTCACCGGGATTGCAAAGCCTATCCCCTGAAAGCCGCCGCTCCTGCTCAAAATTGCCGTGTTAATACCAATGAGTTCTCCGGATAAATTGAATAACCCGCCGCCCGAATTTCCGGGGTTTATAGCTGCATCGGTCTGTATAAAATTCTCATAGCTGGTTATGCCTCGGTTGTGAACGCCCTTTGCAGACACAATTCCCTTTGTGACTGTTTGAGAAAGCCCAAATGGATTCCCGATGGCAATTACCCATTCGCCAACCCGCAAGGCATCGGAATTTCCGAGATGCGCAACAGGCAGGCCTTTTATTTCGCCTTCAATTTGGAGAACGGCAATATCCGTTTGTTTGTCTGTGCCAACTATTTTTGCCTTGAACTCTCTTTTGTCGGAAAGCACAACAGTTATCTGGTCTGCTCCCTCAACCACGTGGTTGTTGGTTAAAATCTGCCCGGAAGAACTGATTATAACGCCAGAACCTTGCCCCTGCTGCTTTCTTTCGCTTTCCTTTGGTTTTTGTTGCTGCTGCCTTGGAGGGCCAAAGTTGAAAAATTGGTCAAAGAGGTCATCGCCAAAAAAACCGCCAAAATTTTGAACCCTGACGGTTGTCTCCGTTTGAATGCTCACAACCGCCGGAATTAGATTGTCCGCTAGGTCTGCTAACTCGTAGCGAAATGCCTCCAACTGCGGCGACACAACTCTTGCAGCTTGTACAGCCCGCTGAACTTCAAGCTCTTTTGCCGGAGTAACGCTTGAAGAACTTGGGGTAGCACTACCGGCTGAACATGCAAAAAGAACAGCCCCTAAAGCGGCAATGTAAATTTGTGATAAACGATAAAGTTTATTTTTCATTTTTTCCTCCTTGATGTTTGGTGGTAAAGTAGAAAAAAATCGCACAATTACTAAATTCCAAGTATGTTGGAAGAAGTTGTGATTATAGGTTCTGGGCCTGCGGGGCACACTGCGGCAATTTATCTGGGCAGGGCGGAGAGAAAGCCCCTTATGTTTGAGGGTTTTATGGCAGGTGGCATAGCCGCTGGTGGGCAGCTAACCACCACGGACACCATTGAAAATTTCCCCGGTTTTGCAAATGGGATTTTAGGCAACGAACTCATGGAGCAGATGCGTGAGCAGTCGCTTAAAAATTCCGTCCGCATAGTCACGGAAACAGTTGCCTCCGTTGATTTTTCAAAAAAGCCTTTTACGCTCACCTTGGAAAGCGGTGAACACGTGGAGGCAAAGAGCGTTATAGTTGCAACAGGTGCAACCGCAAAAGTATTGAATATCCCCGGCAGCAAGGAATATTGGCAAAAGGGAATTTCCGCGTGCGCGGTGTGCGATGGTGCGTTGCCTATTTTCAGAAACAAAGTTATAGCTGTTGTTGGCGGCGGAGATACCGCGATGGGCGAAGCGGAACACCTTTCCAAATTCGCAAGCGAAGTGATAATAATCCACCGCAGGAATAAGCTCAGAGCAAGCCCAATCTTGCAGGAGAGAATAAAGAACAACCCAAAGATAAAAATAATGTGGGACAGCATTCCAGTGGAATTGAAGGGCAGTAAATTTTTGGAATCTGTGACTTTGCAAAACACTGTGACAAACGAAAAGACGGAGCTTGGAATCTCGGGATTTTTTTACGCCATAGGGCATAATCCCAATACGGAGTTTCTCGGCGGCCAATTAAAACTGGATGAACAGGGATTTATTGTGACAAAAGCTGGCAGCACAAAGACAAGCATTGAAGGCGTGTTCGCCGCTGGCGATGTTCAAAGCCCACATCACAGACAAGCTATTATCGCGGCGGGTTCGGGTTGTTTGGCTGCGCTTGAATGCGAGGAGTGGCTCGCCTAGCCGTTCAGCACTTTTTTCAATTCCTTGCTGGGTTCAAATACGGGCTTTCTGCCGGCTTCTACCACTATCGGTTCACCGGTGCGGGGGTTGCGCGCCTTGTAGCCATTTCTGCTGCGAATTTTAAAACGACCAAAGCCGCGAATCTCAATATTATTCCCTTCAATCAAAGAACGGGCAACTGAGTCTAAAAAACACTCGACTATTTTTTTTGTTTCCACTTGCGGCAAACCTGTTCTAGACGAAATTTCGCCCACCAAATCTCTTTTTGTAATATTGCTGATACCTTTCATATCACATATCTCCTTTTATTCTCCTCATTTGAGTAGCTGCTATTTTATTAAACGGGTCTAATTGCAAAATCTTATCCAAATAACCGGTGGAGTTTACAGTGTCGCCTAATTGCAGATACGCTACGCTCAGTTGTTGCATTATAGGAATATCGTTTGGCATTTTTTCCAAAGCTATCATCAAATGCCTAATCGCTTCTTTATGCCCGCCATTGCCATTTAATATAAGCCCAATGCGATAATGCGATTTTATATGCAACGAATCGTATTCTATTGCTTTTAAATAAGATTCCAAAGCTTTGCGGGTGTTTTTTCTAACGTCTTGAACATAGCTGCTCTCGTTTGCCTTGCTCAGATAAAGCTCGCCTAAGCTGAACCAGGCATTGTAGTCGTAGGGATTTATTCTCAATGATATATTATAGAGTTCCTCTGCCCTAGCATCGTTTCTAAGGTAAAACTCTGCCATGCCAAGCCTTGTTATGAAACGTGCCTCGTTTGGTTTTGCTTTTAATGCCCGCTCAGCATAAATTCTGGAACTTTGATAATCGCCCCTTTGCATTAGATATCTGCTGTACCAATAATTGACGTTTGGCAAGGACGCATCTTTTCTCAACGCGCTTTTAAAAATCGCTTCTGCGGCAACACGTCTATTTGTATCGGGGTGTTCCCCTATTATGGCCGCTTTTGTCACGAGTAAATTCACATCGCTTTTGCCTTTCAGTTTATCATCCAAAAGCTGTATAGCACCTTCTGTTTCTCCCGAACGATGCATGGCAATAGCTAAATCTACAATCGCATCGGTTTTCATTGAACCTTTGGCATCCAATTTCTGCAAAGCAGTAACTGCATCCTGAGGCCTGCCAGCTTCGAGCAAAACATGCCCCCATTCCGCAGTCAAATCAGGGTTATCTAACAAGTAGCCAATTATCCTGACCCCATGCCTATATGCCATTTGAAAGTTGTACTCCCTTGAATTTTGCCTCATCAGCTGCAAATGAGCAGCCCCGTCAAAATCGTTGGCAAAGGGGTCATCACTTGTACTTGCAACAGGCATTTCCGCATCCATGTGCTCTGGAAGTTCTGGAGCGGCTGGCAAATCCGCTAAGTCCACAGCCGCAGAATCAAAATCAGAATTGGAATCTATTAACACGTCCGGTCCGCTATCAGCTTGTTCTGTGCTTTCATTTTTTAAATAAGCACGAAAATATAGAGCTGCTCCACTCAAAATGAATAAAATTATCAAAAAAATGCATATCCTCTCTATGAACCGCCTATCTTCCGGAGCAAGTCTTGAAAAAAATATGCTTAAAGGGTTTGCCACTGAAAAGAATATAGTAAATTACTGTGATGCCGCAATCAGAATTAAAATTCATAGCGGGTTTAATAAGCCCTGATGTTTTGCAAAACGCAGAAAAAAATCCCCTTGGAGCAGAAATGGCAGCGATAAAAAAATGTTCCATTTTGGAAATTCGCTACGATTTGTTTAACAACAAGGATGAATGGGAAAATCTTTCGCAAAGAGTTTACGAGCTTAATCCAAAAGCTCTTCGTCTTGGCACCATTCGCCTAAAAAAAGATGGCGGGGCTTATGAAAATGAAAAGGCTACCGAACGCATCGCTTTATTCACAGGCAAAAATTTGGATTGGATAGACATTGAACGCGGCGTGGATTTTTCACAGGCAAAAAAACTCGGGGTAAAAATTATATGCTCGTGGCATATCTTCGATAGAGTTCCAAACGAGCGGGAGCTAGACGAATTTGCAGAGGAATGTTTGGTTTTAAAAACCGAGGGTTGCAAGGTTGCCGCAATGGCACATTCAAAAAACGACTCCGAGCCTTTATATTCTTTTGCAAAGAGATACGGGAAAAGCTTTGAATTGTTCGCCGCCTTTGCGATGGGCGAGGAGGGCAAGGAAAGCCGTTTGCGCTCGCTGGACGAAGGGGCAAACCTAACTTACAGCGCGATAGGAAATGCCTTAGCCCCTGGGCAGTATAATTTATTGGTTTAACAAGTTTCTCGTGCTCTTGAAGTTTACGTAATCCACATTGCTTATTTTCCCGTTTTCTTTTCCTGCATAGATAACGGCAGAGTTTTTTGCAGAATTGGAAAGAGAAACGAATTTGCGAATATTATCTGCCAGCGAAGCATTGTAGGTTCTTGCCGCCTTAATTTCTATGGGAATGATATTATGTCCCTCATTCAAAATTAAATCAACTTCAAAACCTTTTTGGTCTCTAAAATAATAAAGTTCCGCTTCCTTCCCTAAATTATAACGCTGCTTTAATGCTTCTGCTACAACCATATTTTCAAATAACCCGCCCATAAGGGGATCTCTTGAAACTTGCTCGGCTGAATTTATCCCAAGCAAATACGCCGCTAATCCAACATCGGTAAAATAAATTTTTGGACTTTTTATAAGCCGTTTCCCAAAATTGTTAAAATAGCAAGGCAATCTGAAGATAATATAGCTCGCTTCCAAAATGGAAAGCCAAGAAGCAAGCGTAACAGAAGAAATGCCTATGTCGCCCGCCATAGAATTTAAATTGACAATTTGCCCAACTCTCCCTGCTAAAAGTTTAATGAATAATTCAAATGATTTTTGATTGTTTAGTTGTATAAGTTGCCTTACATCGCGTTCCACATAAGTTGAGTAATAATTGCTGTAAAATAAATTAGGTGGAGTTTTTTTTGAATACACCGCAGGCATAAAACCATTGTATATATATTCATCTCTATCTAGTTCTATTCCAAAACTAGTAAGCTCCGCTATGGAAAGCGGCAATAAGCGCAAAATACCTGTTCTACCTGCAAGAGACTGGGAAATTTCTGCATGAATTTCTGGTTGATGAGAACCAGTTAGCACAAAACGTCCATTACGTTTGCTATTATCCAAAATTTCTTGTAGATAGGATAGCAGGTTAGGAACCCTCTGTATTTCGTCTAAAATAGCTCCTGTTGGATATTTTGCCAAAAATGAACGTGGGTCTTCAGAAGCAAATGCTCTGACATCGGGATTTTCTAGTGATGTGTATGGCAATTTTGGAAAAGCCATTTTGGCAAGCGTAGTTTTGCCGCTTTGCCTTGGACCAAGTATTGTAACAGCGGGAAAATACTTAGCTACTTTAAGCAAATGCTTTAAAATGTGTCTTTTTATCATTGTATAAATATACAAAAATATTGCGTGTGTTTTTTAAAGTTTAACTTTAAAAAACACACGGGCTAATCCCGTAATAGTTTAGTTAACTATAGCCGCAAACCGAAGACCCTTTGGGGGAGGCTCTCCTTGCACATCGGGAGAAATTTTTGTATATTTATTAGTAGAGGCAGGTTGGGATTTGTCCCCCGAGTGTAACTCGGAAGGGTCCGCCGCCTCTTCTTTCAATATCTCTTTTAATCGGCTATATTTATTATCATTAGAAGTTTTTGCTTCTTTAAATACCTCTTTCGGTGTTCCTTCAAATACGTTTTGGTCATAATATATCCCATATTCATTATGCCCAACTGTGCTTAGTATGGTATACGATTCTCCATCTATATTTGCTCTGGTAATGTAGTAGGAATAATTGCCAAACTTGGAATTTTCTTTATCAGGTGACATTTCTTCCAAGAATTTCATATTTTCTATTATCCGTTGAAGATGGGCTATAGTCTTTTGATATGTTTCTCCATATTTGTAATGGCTTGTTAATTTGCCTGCGGAGTTACCACTAATGCTAATTTTCTTGCCAGTATCAACATTAATATAGACTTTATTTTTCCCTTTTTCATTCAAACGCAATTTATCAAGTATAAAGTTTTTTATTGACTTCACATTATTCAACTCATACTTCCCTTTATATACCTCACCCGCAAGCTCTATTTCGCCTGCGTGTATAATACGGTCTATGCGTTCTTTAAGAGTCCGTTTTTTCTCCATTACCTATTAGACGGAAGTCAAGGGGGAAAAAAGTTCTAAAAAGTGAATTTTGCAAACAGTTGTTTACATTTTTGACCAAAATTACCCGAATAAAGCCAAGAATGGAGGCTTATAGAAAATATTTCCCCTACCAAACCTCTATAAGGCTTGGTTCTCTGTGTTAAGGATTGAAAATAGTGGAATTAATTTCTTTAATCCATTCTTCATTTTCATAAATTTTAGAATGCGTTATCTTTTCTTTGGCAATTTGCTCATCCGTAATTTTATAAACAATTTCTTTTAAATTTTCCACTAATTCTTTCTTTATATCACCGGAAATAATTATCTCTTCAATAGCTTCCAAGTCAAGAGGAATAAAAGCATCTTTCACATTATCGCCTTTCCAAACAAGCCGATACTCTTTTTCTTTTTCATACCCAAATTGCTTAATAAAAGGCAAATCTTTCTTGTTTTTTC
Organism: Candidatus Fibrimonadaceae bacterium; assembly: GCA_031281265.1. Classification (GTDB taxonomy): domain Bacteria; phylum Fibrobacterota; class Fibrobacteria; order Fibrobacterales; family Fibrobacteraceae; genus Fibrimonas. The sequence continues at coordinate 1,842 of JAITFO010000007.1, read as the reverse complement.
TAAAATACTTTGGTCTAATATGTTTTACTTCTTTAAACCTAAGATTATTATTATTTTCTTTAATTTTATTGAATAATTTTTCCCTGTCGAATTTTATCATACAGCCGTGTTTAGCATAGATTTTCCAAAAATGATGCTTATCATAAACATCTGAAAAACAGAGTACCCGGACTTTCTTTTTTTCGGTTTCTTCATATTTTTTCAAAAAAGCGGCATCTGTTCTGTCTTCCCAACCTTCTGGGTTTGAAAAATGTAATTTCTTACTTTGCAACATACAAAGCAAATCTGTGATTGAAGTGTATCTACTCAAATGTTTCATTTTTTTTGTTACTTCGTCTATCATAATATTACCTTTGCTTAACATTTCCCCGTTCTTTGTTTACCTCTCCAAACCCTTGGGGAAAACACAAGGGCTTGCAAGGTTCGTGCCACCGTGGCACAAATTCTAACAATCTATGGTTAGTCCTTCACGCAACGAACACTATACAAGTTGTCCTTACTGTCCCCGGTCCACCAATCGAAAGCATCTTTGTTATAACTTACGTCCCAACGGCGGGCATCACTCCACCAGTAACCGCGGGATCCGATATCTCCGCTGAAATCGCCATCCTTTGCATAACCACCACCGCCCGGTAGAGCCGTAAAACCGAAATCATCAGTACCTGCTTTATAGCCACTGCCAGTACTCCAACCGCTAGCAGTTTTCAGCTTGGCTCCTGCAATTCCTAAGCCTCCAACAAAATTCATTAAGGTTGTCCATTCAGTTACGGTAGACAAATGCCAACCATCAGGGCATACTGTCTCTGCCGTTGCCAAATCATACAATCTGCCATAAGCCACACAGTTGGCATCTTTGTTATCATAGCACTTACTGCCTTTCACATTGTAGTTAATGTTCTCTGCCATCCAAGTCTGGGTGCCTATTTCTATAGTATTATAGGTTTTGCCATCGCGAGCATCGGTTAGTGGAGTACCATAGTTTTTCAGCGTGCCATTGGAACAGAATTGAGTTACTGGATTATAACTGCTACCGCCGCAATTATTATAAATGATATTTCTGCTACAGAATTGAGTTGCAGGATTATAGCCATCATCTCCACACTTAGTTTCTACAATGCTGTTTTGGCATCTTTGGTTCGCTAGGTTGAATACGGCAGAAACGCAACAACCGCTCTCCAACTTGTTAAATATAGCAGAAACACAACAGTCTTCTCTCAACGGATTATATTGTACCCCATTGCATTTTGTGGGGGTGGCTATGGTACCTTGGCAAATATGTGTAGTGGGGTTGTACTCCATACCATCGCATTTATCGTAAATAATACCATCATAACAGAATTTATTAGCAGGATTAAATACAACATCGCATTCTTTCAGCGCAGAGCCACTGCTACTGCCGCCACTAGACGAGATGGACCTCATCTCAGAGCTAGAATTGCCGCCTATGCCAACATTACTTGAAGATAATAAACCTTCATTCCTGCTAGACGAGGATATTTCCGTGACGGAATTGATGTTTGACCGGTTCTCGCTAACATTATTGTCCGATGAGCAAGAAAAGGTGAATGCCAAGGCAAATGCGAGGCTTACCGTGAGAAGAAAACGGCTATTTGTTTTCATATTGAACTCCTTTTTTGAATGTGTGTAAATATGTGCTTGCAAAGGCAAGATTTGCCATTATGTAATAATTCGGGTAAATCCTTGAATCGGGGTTCAGACAACGTGCATAACTGCCTGCTATATAACGAGTTAGAACGGGGGGGGGGGGGGGGGGGTCAAAACCTTAAAAACGAAATTAATAATTTAAATTTGTAAAATTAGAGTTTTTATATATAAAAAAGT
>JAITFO010000026.1 GCA_031281265.1 Candidatus Fibrimonadaceae bacterium | reverse complement strand
AATGGTACCAAAACCAAAGGCATCTATATTTTGTGGGCCTGTCCGTGAATAACCGCTTTTACTCATTTTTTCTCCTTGGCAACCCCTTGTATTTCTTTAAATGTTTCGCTTGTTGCGTTATAAATTAGCTTAAAAAGCCTTTCATAAGAATTTTTATAGGATGGTCTTTTTTTAAATAATCTGCCCTTTGCTAATATATCGAGTTTTTTGCTATATTTTTCAAAATCAAAATCAAAATTTACGTTTTTCACAATTCCATTTAAATCATGAGGTTTTTTATCTAAATCAAATGGTTTAAATTTATGCCCATAATTGCTGAGTTCTTTCAAATATTCTTCAAATCTATCCAAAAAAGCCTTGAAATCCCCGCCATATTCAAAATTAATGGAATCACTTGCATCCTTATTCCATAATTCTGTCCAAGCCTGAATATCATCCTTGGCATTTTTAAATTCATAATCCATATATTTTTTTAAGAAAAACAGTTGAAACAGAGGTTCCGCTATTTTTAATCTGGTTTTTTCGTTTAAACAGCTATGTTCAGAAAGTGTTATGTCTTCATTTACATTATCAGTATCATCTTGTCTTTTAATTTCTAAAAATTCTTTTGCTTTTAAAACTCCTGCGGTATGCTTATCGTTTGCAAAATCTAAAACAGCAAGAGCAGCCACCAACTCGGCAAAAAATACGGGATTTTTTTGCGTTGCGCCTCCCTCGCTATAAGGCAATGCCCCAGTATCACAATCATTTGCACTGTAGTAGAAGGATTGCAAGTTTTCCTTATAAACCGATTCTTTGTAATAATACAAAGCTTCCTTTGTTTTTGGGAAAAAATGTGAACTTTTGATTTTATTGCCTGTTTTGTCTGTGATGCTATAATAAGGCAAAAGAGAGACAACGCCAACAGGCATATCGTTTAATATATTTTTTTTGCTGGGAATAGGGTCTTTGCGAATATTTGCGAGCAAAGCTGGCAATCCAGCCGCTCCTGTGCCGCCAAAAATAGAACCTATGAATATAACAGCATCACCAGAGTTTACGTTATTTTGAAAAACTTCTCTAAAAGCTTTTGATTTAGCAAAGTTATTAAAAGCAACGCTACCTATATTAGGGTAGCCTTTAAATCCAACTTCCATATCTAAATTTAATAGATAATCACCTTTTTCAGAAAATAGCAAACTTGCCAATTTTTTGATTTTATTGTTGTGGGCTAATCCCAAATTGTTGTTATCTAATGAAGCATAAGCTATAAAATCTCCAAAAGTTGAATTTAAGCCATCAAGAGCATATTTGTATTTTTCGCTGCTGTTTTCTACTAGAGGTCTTATTTTTGTTCCAAAAAAAAGACCCTTGTAATCGCTTTGCTTTCCTGTTTCTTCATAATTCTTCAGTAAGTCATTTGTTCTGTTTAAATTGCCGTTTATTAAATCAGGATCTATGAGTACAGGAACCAATTCATCGTAACTGCCAGCCTTTATGCCAGCTGCCAATAGCATAACTAAACTTTCAATAACCTTTGAACCGGAACCGCCAATAGCAAAAATATATAATGTAGCCATTTATGCTCCTCTTCCAAAATAAGGATAATGAACTAGAGAACTGCTTATTTTTCTACCAATTGTCGTGAAAGCCAAAAAAGAGAAAAATGCTACAAAAGCGTTAAATATCCCAATAGATGCTGCGTTTTCTATAGTAGCCAGATCCATAAAGAAAATAAAAGTCCAAATATTTACATCAGCAATAAAGAAAGTTGTTAACAGAGAGAGAATTACAGATAAAGCCAAAAAGCCAAAGTAATACCTATGTTTGTTGCATTTTCTAGGTGAATCATAATATATATATAAAAAGAGAATTAAAGCTAAGGAAATACCAAGAGATATACCTAAACAACCTAAATTGCTTAAGTCCAAATCCTCTTCATTTATTGTTTGAACTATTATGTTCCCAAACGCTGAAGAGAGCAAAAGCACCAATATAATCCAAGCCACATTGATAATCGTTTTCATTATTTTACTCCTATTTTTATTTTCAAAGTGTCAATCGGCTTGCCATAAAAAGCATTATGCACTCCTTTCATCAGAGTTTCCAAACCAATGGTTTTGCCTTCATCCCATTCATTTCCCTCATCGCCATTTTTGTAGGAATACTTTTTCCAAGAATCTGTATAACCATCATTTTTTACAAGAATATCAAACGACTCAATGTTATCATCTTTTGATATAGGTTGTTTCGCTTCCAAAATTAACCTATGCGTATATTTGCCATCTTTATTTTTCAATATTTTTTTTACTTGGAAAAAAGGACTTTTTGCATCGTAATTGCTCACAGAATCTAAATTAGAAACTCCATCTGGAACATCTCCAATTTTTAGTTTTATTGGAATTATTACAGTTTTCTTAGTTTTTCTAAGAGCAATTGAATCGTTTTTTGGGAAAAAACCGTAAGTAGGTGGGCTTATGCTATCGTACCCTATTTTTTTAGGCTCTTTGCTGATGTTTATAGGTTTATATTCCAATTTATTGTATGTGAAAAACGCTTTGAAGTTTTCTGAGGGTATATTTCTAAAAAATTGTGAATTTGTGAGATGTTCAATTTGCGGAACAGTTCCGATTATCCAAATGAAATAGGGTCTATTGAGTTTGCCATCTTTTTGCAACTGGGTAAATTCTTTATCAGCTTTACCGCGTTTGTTAGAAAGTTTACTCAGAGAATTCTCATCTATTTTGCAATTGTCATTTATATCGTAATAACAATCGTGGATATCACTTTCCATTCTGAGCACTAATAACGACAAATCTTTTACCGATTTTTTCTTTTCCGTAAGTTTATGGTAAATCTTGTTAGATACCTGCTCAATGTATTTATCAACATCCGCATTGTTATTTCTTGAATCTTTTGGAATAGACACTATGAAGTCGGAAATTATCAAAGACATATTGGTGCTATTTACACGTTCAAGGGGAGCGTCAAAAATGTTTAAGAACATTGTATTTTGTCTTTTAAAGCGAGAAGATTTTTCATCTAAACTTTCCAGATTTAACCTCTCAAAAATATCTCCAATTTTATTATTGGATCGCTCCAAAACCGCTTCGGAATCTGTTATATAAAATAATGAGTTTACACCGCCAAAATCAAGTGTATTCAATAAATTTGCGACATCTCTTCTAAAAGCGGTAGTTGCTTCTTTTTTAGTCCCAACGTAAGCGTCCATGCTATAAGAATTTTCCAAATATACATTCACATTCCACGGGCCATACTTTGCCGTTAAGGAACTATCATCGCAAGCCAAACCAAATTTTTCTTTTAAAAAATCATTAAATTTATCAAAATTGCCTTTTAAAGAATCCAGAGTTTTTGAGTTTTTTGTTTTTTCTACAAAGTCCTGCAACTGTTTGCAACGATTTTTATCCAAATTACCATATCCCTTTGTTACCTGTTCTTCAAAAGCCGAATATTCAGAATCTTTATCTTTTGTTTTACAGCCCAAAAAACTTATTGTAAAACAGATAACAAGAGGTAATATTTTATCGGTATAAGTCATAATCAGGAAAAATCAAGAAAAAATATTTTTTAAATTTTCGCGGAGTTCTTTGTTTCGCTGCATTCTGCGGAGGGCTTTGTTTTTTATCTGCCTTACTTTTTCTCGTGAAAGGCGCATATCTTCGCCAATGTCGCATAGGGTTTTGTCCTCTGCTAAATCTATGCCGTAGAACACGCGTAGAATGTCGCTTTCTCTTTTGGAGAGTTTGGATAACACATCGTCCACAATTTTGTGCAGCTCGGCTTCTTTTATAATATCATCTTGATTATCGGAGTTTCCTTCCAAAACATCCAAAAGCGTTCCCACGTTATCGGAACCGGGGTTATCGTTTGTTGGAGAGTCAAGGGAAATTTCCATCATTTTTTCCATTATGTCTATTATGTCTTTTTCGCTATCTTTGAATTCCGGCATACTGAATGTTTTTTCGTAGTCTCCAAGATTATTGGATAAAGCTCTTTTAAACCTGCTCACAAGGGTTAATTTATTCGGCGGGATTCTCATAGCTCCAACGCGTTCAAATATAGCCTTTTGTATCGCTTGCCTTATCCACCAAACCGCATAGCTTATAAAACGAACATCCTTTGTGCAATCAAAACGGAGTGCCGCTTTGAAAAGCCCCAAGTTGCCTTCGTTTATCAGATCTAGTAGGGTAAGCCCGTGCCCTTGGTACTTGCGGGCTACGCTCACAACAAAGCGCAAATTTCCGCATATCAGTTTGCGAAGAGCTGCATAATGTATATTTTTTTTGTTTTCATCTCTCAATATCTCTATGAGAGCATGCTCCTCCTCTGGAGAAAGAGTCTGGTAATGGCTCAAATCCTTGAAATAAAGGGTTTCTACTGGGACACTCACTAGTCAATCCTATTGAATTTTGCAAGCACAGAACTTGCACAATGTTCCAAAACCACAAAATATTCAAAAAGTTTTGCTTCATGCCATTTAATTGCATATTCAGCTTGCCACTGCTCAGCTATATGGTCTATATTTTGGCTTCGGTTTTCAGCTTCTCCCTTATACCAAACTTCCTTGTGAATTTCTCTTATCATATCGGCAAGCTCGGCTGCGGGTTGTATAGAGCCTCGCACCAATATCACTCCTTTTACGGCATCTAGAATGCTCTCGTCTTTTGCATCTCCATTTTCGCTTGCGATGTCCGTGATTTCTTCCATGTGCCTGTCGACAAAATCCAGTAGATAAGCTTCTGTTTGTTTTAGAGCGCCTTCCCTGTATTTTTTTTCCGCTTCTTCAAGCGGGTAATATATATGAGTTGGGTAAAAATCTATCATTGGCAAATAATTTAGAAAAATTTTTAAAAGTATTTCTATTTTGCCGCCATGTCCATTCTCGGTGCAATATTGGGCGCAACCGGCTCAGGGAAAACCGAACTAGCTGTTTCAGTTGCCCAAAAACTGGGTGCAGAGATTATTTGCATGGATTCCAGGCAGCTGTATAATGGATTTAGAATAGGAACGGCACAACCATCTGCGGAGGATTTAAATGCAGTTCCTCATCACATAGTTGATTTTTTGCCACCGGAGCAACAATACAACGCTGCTGAATTCGCAAAAGATGTCAAAAATTTGCTAACTCAAAAACCATCTGCAAAATTTATACTTGTAGGAGGAACAGGGCTTTACATGCAGGCTCTGTGCCGAGGATTAGATCCATTGCCTCCATCAAATCCAGAAATCAGGGAAAGGCTTAAAGAACATTACGAAGGTAAAAAAAGAGAGCTATATTTGGATGTTTTAAAAATTAATCCCAGCATAGAAGGTAAAATAATGCAAGGCGATACTCAGCGGCTTTTGAGGATTTTGGAATTGAAAGAACTAGGGCATGAGATATATGATATGGGAAATTCCAGAGTTGGGGGCATAGGTTCCATCCCCTCTGTTTGGCTGGATTTTCCGAGGGACGAGCTTTACAAAAGAATTGATGAACGTGTTGTTAGAATGTTGAAAAATGGCTGGATAGAAGAGGTTGCGGAACTTTCCAAAACCGTGCCAGCAAACGCATCCGCTTGGCAAAGCCTTGGCTATATGGAATTGAGAAACGCATTGGAGAAAAACGAAAACCCGTTTTCAATAACAGAAGGCGTAGCTATGAAAAGCCGCCATTACGCAAAGCGGCAAATCACATGGTTCAAACATAAGGAAAATCCGGTTCACATAGATGGCAAAACCGCAAAGAGCGAAAGCAACCTAAAAAAAATCATTGAAGAGTTTCGAGTTTCCAAAAATTGATACGTCCCTGATAAACAGCAGGTGGCAACTCGTGCGATGCCATCATCCACCATTGGTCGGTTTCTGTTGTTGCATTCCAAAACGCTCTGAAAATAGACTCTTTTAAATCCTGCGATATATAAGCAAAAGGTTCATCTAAAAACAAGAAAGGCGCCCCGCTGGCAATAGCCCACGCAAAGCCAATTCTCTGCATTTCTCCATTTGAATGGCCTTCTTTTTTCAGTAGGTGTTCAAGACCTAAAACATCAAAGAAATTCTGTATGGTGGGGCTCCATTTTTTTCCATTTATAGTCTCTTCAAGCCAGTGGATAGGTGGCAAAAATAATCTCTGCGAAAAATAAAAAGAACCCTGTTTAATTCTCGGCGGCATATAAATATCGCCGCTTTGAGGAATTTCCAAGCCTGATAATATGCGGAGCAAAGTGGTTTTTCCGCTCCCGTTTACGCCTTGCAGCACCACTGGCCTGTTTAGCTTTATCAAATTGTTCAAAGATTGGAATACCCAAGGGCTGTCTTCGCCATATTTAAAGCTGAGGTCTTCTATGCCAATGCTCTCTTCTTCTTTTTCTTTGAAAAATTTTAAAGAGGTTTTCATGGATTCCAAATGGTTTAACCCCATGTAGGCTATTTTTAAATCCTTTAAATTGGAAAATAACTGCGAACATTCTTTTAAGGGTTTATAACATATAATGAGTGCTGCGCAAAACAGAACTATCTGGAATGGTTCCATGGCTCCTATTTTAATTAAACTGGCGCAAGCAACCAGAACAATGCTCATAATCAAGATGGAAAGGGTTTCTATGTTTTGGATTATAGTCACATCTCTAACGCCCATTACTGTCAATGATTGTTTTAAATTGCGGATTTTTTCAAAAATCATGTGCAAGTATTTTGAACGCTCGGAATGGTTATTCCAGTATTTGCGAATAGCCACCCAACGCCATATATTTACATCGTATTCGCCGGAATATCGGTTGTATTCATCCGCGCCTCTGCCTGCGTTTTTATAGATCTTTTGCAGGTATAAAATTATTGGGGTAAAAATGAACAACAGCAAAATGGTCAGTTGCCAGGAGAGGTAAAATAGAACGGGTAAAAAGAACAGCAGTTGCGAAACCGCTTGCATGGATTGAGTGACTAATTTGCATGCCCTTGCTATTGTGGAAACAGACTGGTTTGCATTGTGCAAAATGCTATCGGTTTCAGGTTTGTGGAACTGAAGGGGGTGCATATTCTTTACCATGCGTATCCACCACAACCGCAGCTGGCTCTCAAGCCCGTAGCGGAATCTCTCTTCGGAGCGTACTCTTAGTACGGTGAACAGATAACGTATGGCTATCAACACAAACATCAGGATTGCCCAATGCAAGAGACTTATCTCTTTTAGCCAAGGAATATTAAAATGTGTGGGAATTTCTATGGTGGAGTTTGATACTAAGGATAAAAATAAACGTATACCGCCTAGCAGGAACAAATCCGTGAGGCTAGCCAAAATGATAAGCGGAATAATCAGTACCCAACTGTATAACCAAACACTTTTGAGAAGTTGCTTAAGAGACATATCGGTAACTTAGTAAATTTTCCGCCCGGAGGGCTAACTATTTAAAATCGTATAGCGTATTGTAGTCGTTTAATAGAACTTCGTCTTCGGCTATTTTAGGCGGCGGTGGAGGCTCTTTCTGTTTTTTTTCCATTTCCTGCCAATATCTTGTGCTTTGCTCCTGTATGGAGATTTTAGTCTGCTCAATTCCTTTGCGCAAATAGTTAAGCTCGCTTTCGTTAGTTGAAAGTTTTCCTCTTGTTTTATTCCAAGCAGCTCTGCCCCAAGGAGTTTGATAATGGTTATTGCCCAAGTCCACAAAAATTGTCCTTGCGCTGTCTGCATTGCCAATATCATCCAACAGGATACTGGCTTTAGTATACATCGCTTGCAAAGCTGGTTGCGTTTTAGGGAATCCAATTATGACAGAATCGTAAAGGGCAATGGCACTTTGATACGCAGCATCCACTTCTCTTATATGTTCCACAGGAATTTTTTGGGCTTTGATCCATGCTTCTTCGGCTTTTAAAAAAGCATCGTGCGCCAAGTCCTCTCTTGTTTTTATAGTCACTTGCAAGCCCATATTTGCCTGCGCTTGCTTTGCATAGTTTAACCCAGGGAAATGTTCAACTAACTTTCTGTAGAGAGGGTAGGCCTTTGATGTGTCACGTTTAAATTCATCATAGATAAAAGCTCTTGTGTAAATAGCTCTAGCTTTTAAAATTGAATCTTGAAGCGTGGAATCCATTTTTGCGAGCAAAGCGAGTGCGCTGTCTATTTCCGATAACTTCAGCAAAAATAGCTCTGCTATTTGAAACTCCTGCGGCCAAAATGGCTTATCCGTTTTTTGCAAATTGGCAACGGTGTCTTTTAATGCCAGCAATTTGGAGAGGGCATATCTGCGGCTATTGCTCTCTCTGCCCCAATAGCTTGCGGGTTTAATCTTAAAACTTGAGTCGTAGAGCACAATTGCCTCGGGATATTTTCTCCCTCTTTGCCTAAAATCGCCTATGCCAAAAAATGCTCTAGATGCCATTTCACTTCTGAGTTCGCTGTAAGCCACTTTTCTCAAAAGTTCAATTCCGCTTTCTTCGTCAATGCTCAGGAGAATTTCGCCTTGCCTTATCAGGCTCAAATTTCTTTTGTCTTTAAACGCAACGGAATCTGCGAGCGCTCCATATTCTTTTGCTGCAGTTCGTCCGTTAGTGTCGCTCATCATCAACAGGCATTCCGCTGCGGTGCTTTGCGCTGTGTATCGCTCCGCAATCGATAAAACTAAGAGTTCTTTATTCAAATAATGTTCCCTTGCATCTGTATAGCTTTTTTGCGCGTAATATAAATTTGCGAGCCTCATCCTAGCTCTTGCCCTTGTCCAAGGAGTTCCAAAACCGGAGGCGAGCACCGCTTTTAGAGATGCTATGGCATCGCTTGGCAAACCTTCTTTTTCCTGTAAAAGGGACATGAGTTCCATAGCGGGCAAATAGTATTCGTGCTTTTCGCCATACTCTAAAATATGCTCCGTAGAAAATCTGGATAGGGCATATTCCCCATTTTCATAATAGCAATAAGCACGTTCATACTCGGCTTTGGGCATGGAATCGTATTGCGGAAAATATCTTTCGAGCTCATCGTATTTTTCAACGGCTTGCCTACATTCGCCTTTGTGGCGAAACGCTTCCGCCATCATGAATACAGCCTTTGGAACCTGCCTCTCGTTTTTAGGGAATCTCTCAACCGTGCGCGAGCCTTTCTCTATAACCCTATCGTAGAGTTTTCTTTCTTGCCCTTCTCCTAAAACGGAGTCACCCGGAACGGAGTCTTGCCTAGCTTGCCTTAGCTCGGTGGATTGTTCATAAGCCTCTTCCATATTCCAAGCGTGGTTAAAATAAGCGCAGCAGGTGCAACCAATTGTCTGAACCCCGATTCCCCCGATTATCAGGATTTTCCCGATATTTAGGATTTTAACCATGAACTCTCTCAACTTTAGCTCCTAATGATGCGAGTTTTTCTTCAAAACTCTCATAGCCTCTGTCCAAATGGTATATGCGGCTTATTTCCGTTTGCCCTTTAGAGACAAGCCCCGCCAAAACAAGAGCCGCGCTTGCCCGCAAATCGCTTGCCATCACCTGCGCTCCTGTAAGCTCGTTGCCACCGTTTATTATAGCGGTATCCTCTTTTAGGGAAATTTCTGCACCAAGTCTTTCCAATTCAGAAACGTGTTTAAACCTGTCGGTATAGATTGTGTCCCGCACGGAAGAGACGCCTTTTACCGTTGCGCATACCGCCATGAGCTGCGCTTGCATATCGGTTGGGAAACCCGGATAGGGGAGCGTTGTTATGTGAGCGGGGGAGAGTTCCGCATTTTCCGCATTTAGCTCAACCCAGTCATCGCCAGAGGATATTTCGCATCCCATGCTTTTAAAAACATCTAAAAGAGCACCTTGGTGTTCGGGAACCATGTTTGTTGTTTTTACCTTTCCCCTTGTAATTGCCGCCGCCGATAAAAATGTTCCGGCCTCTATTCTATCCGCTATGGTTTGCCCATCACCCGGTTTTAATTTTTCAACGCCTTGCACAATTAAGGTTCGCGTTCCAATGCCGCTTATCTCCGCGCCCATTCCTATTAAGTAGTTTGCAAGAGCGGTGATTTCCGGTTCTATAGATGAGTTTTGCAAAACAGAAGTTCCCTCTGCAAGGGTTGCCGCCATGAGTATATTCGCGGTTGCTCCAACGGAACTTATGGGAAAGGAAAATGTACCCCCTTTAAGCCTGCCGTTGCTCAACGCTTCAACATATCCGTGCGTTACATTTATCTTTGCTCCAAGGGCTTCCAGCCCTTTTAAATGCAAATCAACCGGACGCGGGCCCCAAGCGCAACCGCCCGGCAAAGACACCCTGCATTTCCCAAATTTTGCTACCAGAGGCCCGAGCACGTAAAAACTTGCCCGCATGGTTTTCACCAGTTCGTAAGGGGCTTCCAAATGATTTATATCGCTGGAATCTATGCTCAAATCATTTTCGTTTTGTTTGATGCGGCAACCTGTAACCCGCAAAACATCCGCCATTGTTTGCGTATCTTTTAAGCGTGGCGCATTGCTTATTTTAGAAACACCATCGGAGAGCATTGCCGCAGCCATTACGGGCAACACGGCGTTCTTTGCTCCGGAGATTTTTACCGAGCCTTTTAGCGGGCCGTTTGGAGATACTATAAAAGAGTCCATTATACCTTAAAGTAGTAAAGTTCCACCTCGCTCTTCGGGCACCCCTCCACGGAGGGGAAGGGTGGCAACACAAACGCACGACAACCGCATTCATTTTGTCTGAACCAAAATTACCAAAACAGTAAAAACGACCAGATACAGAACCTTTACCAAGTGTTTGTTATCCCTATTTCACAGAATTTGCAGGATTTTCAGACGCCCACACGTTATTTACTCACTGGCGAACATCCGCAGGATGGTTATAATACAATAATACAATTTGGCACAACAACCCGATGCGTTAAAAAACATAATGATACAGATTTGTAGGGGCGTATTGCAAGACGCCCTGAATGTGAAATGATTTTTATTAAACGCAAACAACCAACAACAAACGCACGACAACCGCATATAATTGTCATCTTTTTGTATATTTTGTTTCAGAATTTACAGAATTTACAGAATGGAGAAACACATGAGAAACATCGTACGGGCAGGATCGGCCTGCCTTTTGTTTGTCGCCCTCTGCTTTGCGCAGAATACCCCCGAAAGACTGGCCGTGTATGTGTCCGGAGCGAGCGGTGGCATAAACAAGTCGCTCGGCAGCAAGCTGCTCTCCTCGATGTCTCAGAGCGGCAGGTACGCCGAGATAGCTGACCCAGCTCTGTTTCAGAGCGAGCTTGCAAGCAGCGGCAAAGATGACATGGTCTCTGTAGCCCAAGCTGCCAAGCGTCACGGCGCGGAGTATGTGTGCGTAGTGAGCATGACTGAAGCCTTTGGTGCTCATTCCATAACCGCCCGCCTTGCGAAGGTCTCCGATCTGCAAATCATCAAGACCGGCACCACAGACCGCGCCCTCAGGTCTCTTGACGACCTCACGGCTGTCTCCAACGAGCTTGCCCGCCAGCTTCTGCCGCCCGGGAGCTATGCTCCGCCCACCGCTCCTGCTGCGCTTGCGGTTGCTCCCGCTGTAGTCGCTGGCAAGGAAGCCCCTGTAGATGCCTCGCCAGCTCCGGCAGATGTCCCTGTAGTAGCCTCCACAGGTGAGTGCGATAAAAAGTACAACCTCAACGAGCTTA
>JAITFO010000081.1 GCA_031281265.1 Candidatus Fibrimonadaceae bacterium | reverse complement strand
CCGCCGCTCGCCTAGTGTTGCCACCGACTCGCTCGACTTGCATGCATCAGACACGCCACCAGCGTTCGTTCTGAGCCAGGATCAAACTCTTCATATAAGTTTGTGACTCTTAAATCATTATTTTGCCCTGCTTAATTTTAAAAAAACAAGCAGGAGCATCTGGTTCGTTCCGCCTTTCGGCGGATTCTTTTCTGAATTTTCAAGCTACTGTTCATTTCAGAGAATGAACGGGAGAATAAATTTAGAAAAAAATACGGGTTTTGTCAAGGTTTTTGCCCCTAAATGGTTAAAAAATCGTTACAAAAGCCAAAAAAGAAGCCTGATTTACCCGATTTTAATAAAAAATATGCAAATCTGAATTTTTTTCGGCTTGACATTCGTCTAAGGTAAAAAAGAGGAGTTACTTCTAACTTTGCCGAAAATGGAATCAGAGTATATAAATAGACAATTCAACTATGAATTGCAACAACAGATAGGTGGAACCCTGCCAAAAGGGCACATCTACTGCTTGGGCTATCCAGGAACAAACTTGTTGTCTGCGGGTTTGCTTAACTTGCCTATTGAGTTAAATTCCAACAGATTGGTAAAAAAAGCAAGCACAGACTATAAACATCCCTTTGATCTGCAAGGATTGAAAGACCTGCCTAAAGCGATAAACGAGCCTATTATGATTTTTGAAAGTACAAAGAGAGACGGGAGCAAGGTAATACTCGTGGAATTGCAATACAAAGGTAGCAACTATGTTGTTGTTATGCGTTTGCAACACAAAGGGCGTGGAAGGAACAATGCGCTAATAAACGATATCCGCAGCATTTATCCCAAAGACAATGTTTGCGGAGTATTTGACTGGATAAATAGCAAGGATAATTTGCTAATTTGGGTAGATAAAGAAAAAGCTCTGAACTTCATTTCGGTTCAGTCGACCAATTTGGCTGGAAACGGAAATGAAATTCAAAGCTCTACCTATAATATAATAAAAAATTTCACTAATGGCAAGTGAGTGTACAAAAAAAACCGTATTTTCCTTTTGTCTAAACCAGACGCCCATACGCTACTGATACAGCACAATTTCGCCTTTGTTTTCTTTTTTGCCCATAACGCAATCTCCATATTATACTTATTGCATTAGGGCGACGGAAAGGTAGGTAAAAAATATTCCCTAAGGATAGGAAATATAGAAATTGTCTGAACCCCGATTCTCCCGATGAAAGGATTAATAGGATAGTTCAGACAAATACGGTTCAGACGTTTAATCTTGAACGCAACGCACTGAATATAAGCGTGTCTTATCTCCTTCTTTGAACATGCTCACATCGGCGGAGTTGTAATACATGTTCCAACCGTAAACGCTAGAAGCATCGTACTCCGTGCTGCTCCACCAGGGGGTGGTTTCACCGACCCTGCCGAAGCTGCCATCGGAACGGCCGTTGCCGCCCGGCAGGGCCGAAAAACCGAATTCGTCTGTGCCGTTGCCTGATTTTCCTTCATAACTATTCCAACCATTCGTAGATTTCAACTTGGTTCCTGCACCTCCGCAATTGCTATTGTCAGAACAGCTCGGATTGACGAACTTCGTCAAAGCATTCCACTCCGCATCGCTTGGCAGATGCCAGCCAGACGGGCAAACGCCCTGAACCTCGCTCGGATTTTTGGATGAGCTGGCGGAACCGCCCATAGCCGTTTCCCAGTTGTAAAGCCTGCCGTAAGTAACGCAATTGGCAGGGTTGTTGTCATAGCATACATCGGTAGCATTGTCGGGGACATCGTAATTCAGATTCTCTGCCATCCAAGTCTGGGCGGTTGCCTCCGTGCCTATGGACACGAATTTGTACAATTTCCCATCGCGGGCATCGCATAACAACGTTGTGTTGTCGTATGGGAGTTTATCTATATCTTCCATTTCCACGTGCGACGGGTCGCTTGTGCAAGTTCTTTTCCTCTCACCTTTCGTGCCGCAGGTGGGAGCGGTTACAACCTCCCAATCCCCCCAGACGTGCTCGTGGCTGGGACTGGTGCCGGGGTTGCCATCATCTTTATCCGATGAGCAGGAAAAGGTTAAAGCCATAGCAAGCACAATGCCTGCCGCCAATACAATTTTAGAAAATTGTGTTCTCATAATGAATCTCCTTGTTGAGGGGGTGGGGGGTCTTTTTTCATTCATAGCCCGTAACGTAGCTAATAACTGTATATTTATAAAAGAAAAATGACCTGGCCTTGGGGTACAAGGTCTTCGACCTTTCCGACTTCTAGTCATTTTTCTTTTATAAATATACAAAAAGATGACAATTCAATTTTTAGAAAATTCACAAAAAATGCTAAAACTTAAATTATCAAAATTTATACAATTTAATGTTTGGAATATATTGAAAATCTGCTTTGTTGTAGGTCATCAGATCCAATTTTGTCACAAGAGAAGTTGCCGCTATTAAAGCATCGTCTATAAGCAAATTGTGACTCTTATTATAATTTACCAAAAGCTTTTGCCCTAATTTTGAAATTTCTTCGTTTATGTAGATAATATTTATGTTGCTAAAAGCTTTTTGTATATATAAGACCTCTTTTTTGTTAAATGCTCCAAGCATTAATTCCATCATAGTTATTGTGGATATCGATAAATTCACATCTTTATTATTGATGAGAATATCGTATATGCTTTTGTTTCCTCTTAAAAAATCAACTAAAATACAAGTGTCCAATAAATAACTTATTTTTGTTTCCACGCTTTTTTCCTCAAATCTTTTTCATTTATATCCCTGTTTTTCCATAAACCAAAAACAGATTTCATAGTGATATTTTCTTTTTTTTGGGGCATAGCAACGAGCAAATCCTGTATTTTATATAGCAGAATTATTTTGTCGTCTGCTTTAAGTGTAGCAGCTTGCTTTACTATTTTATCTACCTGTGCTAAGTTTGACATAAAAACCTCTAGAGAAATATAGAAAATCTGGCTCATTCATGATGATACGGGTGACCTTTTATGAGCATGAGACAGCGGTAGATTTGTTCCGTTAAAAGCAAGAAGGCGTGTTTGTGCGAGAAGGTGAGCGGGGAAAGTGATAAGAGCAAGTCCGCACTCTGCTTGAGCTGCGGTTCTATGCCATAAGCCGAGCCAACTAGAAAAACCATGTTTTTGGAGAGTTTGGGATTGAGCCATTCCGCAAGCTGTTTTGTGCTCATGAGTTTGCCTTCTTCGCTTAAAATAATGCGGGTGAATTGAGCGGCTGGGAATTTTTTTTCAAAAGCGGTAGAATTTTTTAATGTTGCAATTTCAACTGAGCCACTTAGCCTTTTGGCGTATTTGTGAACTTCTTCGTTTATGGAAGGAGATAGTTTATCAAAGTTTGCCAGATATATTTTCACCTTCCGAGCATCAACCTTTCTATTAAGAACAACGGCAGATTTTCTTTGCGCATTAAATACTGCGCTCTTTCTATATCGTATTCTACCCTTACAAACTCTATCCAGTTGCAATCGCTATCCACTAAGCACCAGCAAGCACGGTTATCCCTGTCGCGGGGCTGCCCCACCGAGCCTACATTTATCAAAACCTTTTCATCTGCCGCAGGGCGGTAAAGAGGGCCGTCTGAAATTACGGGTATCTCTTCGTAAGGGTCTTCGTTGTTTGCCGCTACAATTACAGGGCTATGGGTGTGCCCAATAAAACAATAGGGTGTTTTAAAATAAGAGAACGCTTCCAACGCACCGTCCAAGTCTGCGACATAGAACCAGTCTGCGGGAGACATTGGCGAGGAATGCACGAATGTAAAATGCCCCTCTTCTGCCATAAATGGACGGGATTTTAAGTATTCCTTTGTTTGGTTGTTTATATTTTTCCAAGTCCATTCCATTGCTGCTTTTGCGTAAATGTTAAAATCCGAATAAGTTTCCCGCTTTAACGCAACATTATCGTGATTTCCCAAAAGGCATATATCACTGTGCTCTTTGGTAAGAGCTGCACATTCATTGGGGCTTGCGCCATAGCCAACGATGTCGCCAAGGCAAACGCGCCTCTCTACCTTGCGGGAATCCATTGAACGTAGCACGGCTTCAAGGGCTTGCAAATTTGCATGAATGTCCGAAAAAATCCCGTAAAGCATTATTGTCTCGCAGAAATCAAATTTTCAATATACTTAGCCATCATATCCACTTCTACATTTACCAAGCTGCCGGGTTGCCAGCTACCGATGTTTGTAACCTTTATTGTCTCTGGGATAATGGCGACTCTAATTGTATTTTTTTTAGGTAATTCGGCTACGGTTAAGCTTATTCCGTTCAGCGCTATTGAGCCTCTGTGGATAACATATTTGGAAAGATTTTCTGGAATTTCTAAATCCACTTCCATACCGGTTTCTCTTTTTGCAATTTCCTTTACCACCGCCGTGCTATCTATATGCCCCATTACAAAATGCCCACCCATTAGGGAGTCGGGACGGCAAGGGAGCTCCAAGTTCACCAAGCCTCCAACTGCGGCTTTGCAAAAAGCTGTGTTGTCTATGGTTTGCTTTATCATTGTGAAAACCGCTTCGTTTTCCGTGCAACCCTCTATGGTTAAGCAAACGCCGTCGTTTGCCACGCTATCGCCTTTTTTACTGCTTTTAAAATAATTTTCAGCAAAAATTTTCATCTGCAAAGCATCGCCTAATTTGTTTAGCTCCACAATTTTTCCGCAAGTTTGAACTATGCCCGTGAACATTGCACCTCTTTTAATATTTGGGGGAATATAGTAAATACAGAGTATGAAAATACTATTTTTATAATAAGAAACACGTATGACAAAACTAATCAGCTTTTGGCTGTTTGCCGCCGTAATCCTCGCTTTGCCAGCCGAGGTGCAAGCGAAGAGAGTGGAGCCGGATAGAGCCGAGAAAGTGGCGCAACGCTTTGCAGAATTAAAACATGGCCCACGGGCAAAAGTAAAACACAAGCAAAGACACAAGCACAGGGAAACCGTAAACTACTATGTATTCAGCATAAACGAGGATACAAACGGCGGTTTTGTGATTGTGGCAGGAGACGATGCGGTAAGGCCGGTGCTTGGCTATTCCTATAACGGAAACTACGATGAGAATAACTTGCCTGCGAACTTTGCATATTGGATGGGTTATTTGCAGAAGCAAATAGCCTGGGCGCAGGAGCAGGAATTGGCGCAAAGCGAGGCTGTGCAGCAGGAATGGGATGGCTATGCTGTTTCGCCACTGATACAAACACGATGGGACCAAGGTGCCCCTTATAATAATATGTCTCCTGTGGTGAGTGGTAGACGTAGCTATACCGGTTGCGTGGCAACAGCGATGTCGCAGATAATGAAATACCATAATCATCCGGTACAGGGTAGCGGAAGGAGCGATGCGTATAGAACCACAACACACAGAATAAATATACCTTCCGTGAATTTTAGTGAGACGAGCTACGATTGGGAAAATATGCAGGATAGATACCCGCAAAGCACAGCCAGCACGCCTCAAAATAATGCCGTAGCTACCTTGATGTATCACGCTGGGGTAAGCGTGAGAATGGATTACAGCCCAAATGGAAGTGGTGCGCTATCTTCTAGAGTTCCCATGGCGTTGGTAACTTACTTTGGCTATGACAGAAGCATTCAACATTTGCATAGGCAATACTACGAAGATGCCGCTTGGGAGGCTGTGTTGAAGGAACAGATAGATGCTGGTATGCCTATATATTATGATGGGTATAACGAATCTGAAGGCCATGCTTTTATATTGGACGGATATGATGGTGAAGGCAAGTTTCATTTCAACTGGGGTTGGAGCGGTTTGTATGACGGGTATTTTGTGACCACCGCGTTGAATCCGGGTACGGACGGCGCAGGAGCAGGTTCAGGGGTATTCAATGAAGACCAAACAGTAATCATCAATATAAAACCGGACTGGGGAGGAAATTCCTATGGCTATGAAATGTCAATGCGCAATTTCACCACAAGCAAAACCTCTGTGATTTATGATGAAAATGAATCGTTTACCGTTTCTTTTTCAAGGCTCTTAAACGTGGCTACTCTAGATACCTTCCCGGGCGGCCAGTTGAACGTGGCGTTAGTGGATGACAGAGATAATATTGTGGCACTAGTTGCGAGTAGTGCGAATATCGGCATTTTGCCACCGTATAACTACTATACAGCTTCAAGGACTTTTAATTGCGTTGTACCAGATGCAGTGGAACCGGGGAAATACAAGTTGAGAGTTGTGACCAGACCTAATGGCGGGGCTTGGAGAGCAGTTGCCTTTGGTAGCCCAAACAGCATTGATTTTTATATAGTACCAAGACCGCCAACAATCACCGTACATCCAACAGACCAAACTATACAAGCTGGAAAAACTGCAAAATTCGAAATTGAGGCAACAGCAAGCAGAGTGAGTTCAATTACCTATCAATGGCAAGTTAGCACAGATGGCGACGTTTCTTTCAAAAATGTGTTGGACGGTATAGGCGGCACTTCCGCAACTTACACAACTCCCAAAGCGATAACTGCTATGAGCGGTTACCGCTATCGCTGTATTGTCATGGACAATTATAGTCAATCTGATACAAGCGGCATAGCTACGCTCAACGTTGTGAAAGCTGACCCTGATTACACATTGCCAACGGATTTAATAGCAACCTTGGGCGATTCGCTTTCGAATATCATATTGCCTGAAGGCTGGTCTTGGGAAGAAACGAGAGTTGTGGATAGTGTTGGGTTGCAAATTCACAAGGCGAAATTTACACCTAAAGATACGGAGAATTACAACATTATATCGGGTATTGATATAACGGTAATAGTGGACAAGGTACCGAGTATTGAGGTCTCAATTCCTGTGCGGCGAAACATCTCAGCATATACAATAGGCAACTCCGTTGTGTTGCAAGACGTACCGAACAATGCAAAGGTTGGGGTGTACAACTTACAAGGCAAACAGATATATTCGGCAGAAGTAGTGAATGGGCGTTTGAAAATACCAGTTCAGACAAAAGGGATGTACATAATAAAAATTTCACTCGGCAGCAAAACGAAAATGCTATGCTTGCCTGTGATGTGATTGATCGCCCGCTGGCTGCGGTTTCAGCATCAAAAATTTGTCCGCGATTATCTCCATCACAGCCACGTCGTGAGAGATAAAAATCAAGGAAAGGTCCAATTCGTTTCGCAGGTCATTCAATAGATGCAGAATTTGAGCCTGAACGCTCACATCGAGCGCGGAGGTTATTTCATCGCAAATTAGAATTTTAGGCCCCAGCACAAGGGAACGCGCAAGCCCAATGCGCTGCCTTTGCCCACCGGAAAAAGCGTGTGGAAATTTGTTTGAGTCCGCATTTGAAAGCCCAACCATGTCCAGCATTTTTCTAGCCTTTGCGTGGCTTTCGCTTTTTGAAATTCCTTGAGCGAGCAAGGGAGTTGCCACAATTTCCAGAACGGAGCTTCTTGGGTTCAGCGAGGAATATGGGTCTTGAAAAGCCATTTGCATTTTGCTGCGTACAACGGAGAAAGACTTTTTTTTATATGGATTTATATTTTCGCCAAAAAGCTCGTAAGTTCCTCCGGGCTCCCAAGGAACAAGCCCAACCAAAGCGTTTGCAATGGTGCTCTTTCCGCTCCCGGATTCGCCTGCAACCGCCAAAACCTCACCTTTGCCAAGCGAAAAGCAAACTTTGTCCAATGCCTTTACAAAGCCGCCTTTTGAGCGAAAGGAAACAGAGAGGTTTTGGATATTGAGTATCATAATAAAATGCAATCTCCTGTATTTTCACATTCCTTTTTCGCAAGTTCACACCTAAACCTAAATCTGCAACCATCGTCAAAATCTTTGGGGTTTGGAACGGAACCGGGTATAGGTTTTAAATCCGCTAGAGTTTTTCCCTTTGCCGGCACAACATTTAGCAACGCTTTTGTGTATGGGTGCTTTGGGGTATTCAAAATATAATCGCTTTTGCCACATTCGGCAATTCTGCCAGCGTACATTACGGCTATTCTGTCTGCGTATTTTGCCGCCAAGTGCGCATTGTGCGTTATCAAGAGCATGGCCGCGTTTTCGCTTTTGCACAAATTTTTAAGCACATCCATAACTGCGGTCTGTATGTTTGCATCCAGTGCGGTTGTGGGTTCGTCTGCTATTACAAGCGAAGGTTTGGGAGCGAGTGCCATGCAAATCACAATTCTCTGCAACATCCCTCCGCTCATCTCGTGCGGATAGCTTTTTAAAATTCGCTCCGCATCATTGAAACCGGACTTTGCCAAGAGTTCCTTTATCCTTTTTAATCTGTTTTCTTTGGGCATGGAACGCACGGACTCCAAAAGCTGCGTACCTATGGAAACAACGGGATTGAGCGCTTGCATTGGTTCTTGAAAAACACAGCCTATGCGTTTCCCTCTGATTTCACGCATATTTTTTGAAGACAATTCCAAAAGATTTTTTCCTTCAAAAATTATCTCGCCGCTTACGATTTTCGCACTGGGGTATGGGAGCAATCTTGGAATTGCCATTGCACTAACGCTTTTTCCGCAACCTGATTCCCCCATAAGCGCAAAAATTTCTCCGCTCGAAATATCAAAGGAAACTCTGTCTGTGACCTGAACATCGCCAAAAGCCACGGATAAACTGCGCACGGAGAGATTAAAATCCATAATTCACAAAAATCCCTGAGTACTGCGGTGTTGCAATTGGTGTGATATTCAGATATGAAAAATTTGCCGATGTTTTCCGGTAAATTCTCACTGCATCAAAAACTGCCAAAACCCTGTTCAACGCCATTGCCCCAAGCGAAACTTGAAACGCAATTTTTGCGATTCGGTGCCGTCTTAGCATTTCTTTATATTTTTCCATGCGAGCTGTGGTTTCTGGATTATCACTGGAACCCCAGTCCCATATATAACCATACCCATAAGGGTATTCCGCATCTATGGGCAACCCTGCCCTAATCATCATTTGATTATAATCTTCGTCATTATCGGGGCTTGAGTTTTGGTACATGGAACCGCCTCTGCTTCTATAGTTCCCTACTACGGTCAAAAAAACGAGATCTTTTGGCGCACCTTCTGCCCCTGCATATCTAACCGCATAACCCCTTGCGTTTTCCAACTGGTTATCGGCATAAGAATAGGTGATGCCCGTGGCAAGCCACAAAGAGGCATCAACCCAAAAGAACGCCGCTGCTCTCGACTTATTTCCCAAATAATAATGCCCCGCGCCGGGCAGCACGGCAGAAGAAACTATGGATAAAATCAGGCTTTTGTCCTTGTTGCTGGATAGATCTTCGTCCACAGAAATAACAGCCTGAGAATATATTGCTTGGGCTATTATTAATATGATTAAAATAATTTTCATATCGGTTGCTAAAAGAGATATACCACCGCAGTTTCTGCTTTGAAATTTTCGCCGATATTAAAATCGCTGTTTAACCGTATATTATCTAAAAAAGAAATCTTGTTTTCGTAAAGACTGTTGTTGTGCGCTCTTGCGGAAAGCACGGCATCCACGGCAGAAACCAAGTGATTCAGAATTATTGCTCCTAAAAAAAGAGCTTGGCTGTCTGCTAATCGGTTGGCTTTTTTGCGAATAGAAAGATATTCTTCGCGAGAAATAGAACTCCCAAGCGGAATGTAATTTCCCCTATTCACGAGATTGTTTTTTATGATAGAAATAGGTGCTGCATTTACATCATCCCAACCTAGCACAAAGTTTTCGCTTGCGATAGCGTTGTAATACTCAGAGCCGTTATATAACGGAGTATTGTCACCAGGGTGATACGGTTCGCCATTTGATCTAGCATTTTGCCCAAAATTATCGACACATGTTTTGCTGGCTACTGAATTTCCGTAAAAAGCGTTGCAATAACTCCCTCTTTCCTGCCCGTATAAATTTGTAAAATGCGTAGAGTCTGCTGGGTCATAAATTTCGTTCATCGCTTTTTCGTATTTTGCAACAGAAAAATGCTCCGCCGCAAAATCCTGATATTTTTTTACCTGCTTATCGTATTTATAAATTGAGTGATAGTATAAACCCGATATTAGCGCGGCTTCTTCCGCTAAATAAAATATGCCTCTTATGTAACGAGACTGCTTGCCGCCAACATAAAGTTGCCCTGAGCCTGGCAGCACCAAAGACATGAACATAGCTCTGCGAGGGCTTTTGTAAGAACCTTTGGCTTCGCTCAAAGAATGCACCGATGTGACCTGCACCGTACCCAGCAAACTCGCACGTTTATCTGCCTCGCTTTGCGGTTTTTGTGGCTCCTGCGGCACTTGTGGCTCTTGTGGCTCTTGCGCAAAAGACAGAGCGAAAAAAAGAAGAATTATGAATAAAGCTGGCTGCATCGCTTTTTCAATATAGCAAAATAATTCATTCCCCGCGCCTTGGCAAGCCTCTAGTAAAGGCTCCATTGCCGCTGATTTTTTCTAAATTAAGGTCAGTTTACAGATTCAAGGAGAACTAAAAATGAATCAGACATTAGCAAAAGAACTGAAGGAAATAGCGGACAACGCTAATATTCCAGAAGAAGAGTATTTTAAATGGAGAAAGAAAAGGCTCACAAAAGAGTTTTTTGATAAATTGAAAGAAACAGCAACAGCGGGAAAATATTGCATTGAGGCGATAATTGAATCCACTCTGGACGAGCTTTGTTGGTCGCGCTGGTGCAAGAACCATGACTTTACTTATGCTGATAAGAAAGTCTGGTGGTCTATTCATTAAAGGGTGGAACGCTACAGTTTTATTTTAACTCTTCGCAGAGTTCTTTATTTATAATTTTACTGCGAAAAACGGCATTATCAGAAAAATGCCCAGATATATTCATCGCTAAATCGCTGTGATTGTCGTTGCCGTTTTCCCATACATGATAAAATGGCCTAATTGAAACGCAATTCTTATCCTCAAATAATTGTTTCAATAACGTGCTATCGGAGTTTCCGCAAGAATGCCCCCAAATATATATTTGATATGGAGCGGCTTTCACAAAAGTCATCAAATTTTTATAATTATTGACATTGGAATAATTAAACGATTTTATATTTGCAAAAAATTCTTTGCGGTTTATTTTTTTTATTCTTTCGCATGTTTCCTCATCATCATCTCCATAACCAAAGATAATCGGGTTTTCACCGTTTTTCAATTCGCCATGTATGTGAATGATTTGCGCTCGATACCGTGCATAGTGATGTTCATAAGATGTATAATTAAAATTTAAAAATAGAACTTTATCCAATTCAGCAGGCTCAGGAACATTATCGCTCAAATCAAATGGTTTTGTTATGCTAGCTCTTAGATTCTCTTTAACCGTTATATCTTTTTCGTTTTGTCCACACAAATACTCCTCTAGATATTTTTTAATCTGGGCAAAATCTCGATTTAACCTTATGAGAGAATCAATGCTTTTATCTTTTTTATAATTATGGAAACGAATTTTCAGTTCACAAAAATATTCCTCCTCTACATCTGCCCAATTTTTCAAATTCTGCGCATTTATGAGATGCTCCAAAAATTTATTTTTATACATAAGTTTATATTCTTTATTATTGGAGATAAATTCGTACAAGTTTGCAGGTTCAATGCGGCGACGTGTTAAAAACGCAGATACTTTGGGGGTATTTGTCCCTAAATAAGCATCCCATACGGGCGAATAAATATGTTCAATGTATTCATCCGAGTTCCCAACTTTTTTAGATTTGAGCCAGTTTAAAAAATCTTCATAACTCGTTTTTAACCCATGAGCCAAGTCAAATCCGTTCCCGATTATGATTATTCTGTTCACAATTTTGCAATATAGTAAACTATAGATTTTAGCGTGGAGTCATCGTACAATTTCCTGTAATAGGGTCATAATAAAGCTGCTGCTTGGCACATTCGCTTCTCATATTGTCGTCATAGAAACTTTGAGGATTATTATAACAACCGATTAGGGCTATGAATGAGATTAAGGCCAAAATCCTTTTCATAATAGTATAATATAATAAATGCTGAGGCCAAAAAACGGGGAAAGGGCTAGGGGGGGAAGCTGGCTCCGAATCTGGTTCAGTTTAGTTTTCATTTTTTCTAGATTCAGGATTATTAGCAACAACGGAGAACAGGTAATGAAGACATATACCAGAAACAGCATGTGGAAAGTGACACTGAGCATGTCATCCAAGTTTCAGGCGTCTTATCATATAGGCGAAAATTTCAGGTTGTCGTATCTGATTGAGTCATCCAATGCTTATGATGCCGCGAAACAAGCCATCGAAAGGTTCAACGAAACGAACACGGCTAAGGACATGGCAAGGTATGAGTGCAATTTGGAAGAAGTTGAGGAGCTTGAATGGATTTAGGAAGTTATTAAAAATTAAAAAAACAATTTTTTTGAACTATTAGAAATTTTCTAATAGTTGTCATTTTTACATTTTTGCAGGATTTCAGAAAATAACCGTACTATCTGCTGAAAAAAAATGTATATTTATTGGTAGAGGATATGGAAATGTATTTCATTTCGCTTTTGCTTTTTATTCTGGTATTCGGCGCACCTATTTGGGGATCTGTGCTTTTCTTGCTATTCTGCAAAATGTTGGACAAGTACGACATTTAATAAACAGCGAAAAAAACGAGTGGGGGTTTATGGCATTTGTGTATTTTCACATTTTATATATTAATAATATGGATGATATTCAACATGACCAAAATTTGATGTTGGTTTATGCCACAGAAGGCTATGCCAAGAGGCATGGCATTTCTGAAAAAGAAGCATTTAGCATTTTTAAAAAATACGGCATAAGTGATTATTTCCGCAAATATTATGGTGTTTTGCGCACTCAAGATTTTGACGAAGATGTGTTTTTTGCAGAAGATTTGATAGAAAGAGCAAAAGAGAAATCTATGAGGGAAACGGATAATTGATTTTCTTGAACTATTTGAATTCTCCGAATAGTTGTCATATTTCTACATTATCCAATAATGCCCACTGACACTCTCCCCTCTCTAGCCATATCCTTTTCCAAGAAATGGGAACACGCAAGCAATGAAAAGCGTGAATCGCAGAATTTTTTGCGTGATTTTTTGAATATTTTTGGAATAACGCTTGTTCCTTCTGAGCATTTTGAGTATGAGGTTTGCAAAAATGCTGGCGAACGAGGCTATATTGATTGCCTGATTAAGGAGAAAATCGCCATTGAAATGAAAAGCAGGGGTGAGAACCTGGATAAGGCATTTACGCAGTTGAAAGAATATGTGCAGTGGTTGCCCGAAAGCTTTATTCCTGAAATTTTGATGGTTTGCGATTTTGAGACTATTATTTTGGATATTGACAAGAAAAAAATTGAATTCAAAACGAAAGATTTGCGAAAGCATTTGGATTTGTTCGGTTGTCTTTTGGAAAA
>JAITFO010000077.1 GCA_031281265.1 Candidatus Fibrimonadaceae bacterium | reverse complement strand
CCGCCGCTCGCCTAGTGTTGCCACCGACTCGCTCGACTTGCATGCATCAGACACGCCACCAGCGTTCGTTCTGAGCCAGGATCAAACTCTTCATATAAGTTTGTGACTCTTAAATCATTTGTTAACTCGTTCACCTACCAAGTTCTTTTCTCTACTTTCCAAACAACAGTTTGCCGCTATGGGTAAACTTCCCCAAAAAAGGGGGCTTTTAAATATAGAAAATTTTAGAAAGTTTGTCAAGGGGGAATCCTCCGCCATAGTCATTTTAAGAGTTTCCTTCCCTGTACCTCTGCCAGTATGGTCATTTGTTGTATGGCGATTTTGTTCAGCCGCAGTAAGCGTTCTTTTTGCGGTATACCGTCATTGATTAAAACCGCGTTGATATTTTCCATATTTGACAGACAGATTAGTTCGTCAATGGACGCGTAATCACGGATATTTCCTTTTTCGCTAGGGTTTTTCTCCCTCCATTCTTTTGCGGTTTTGCCGAACAAGGCTATGTTTAAGACATCCGCTTCATCGGCATATATTGCCGAGACCTGTTTTGAAGCAAGCTCTTTTGGGATAAGGTTCTGTTTAACAGCGTCTGTATGGATGTGATAATTGATTTTTGCTAGTTCCCGTTTGGCGGACCAGCCCAATAATTTTTGTTCGGCTTCCTTAAGGCGTTGAAATTCTTTGACTAACAACAACTGAAAACGCGGACTTATCCACATACCAAAATGAAATGCTATGTCCTTATGAGCATAAGTTCCACCGTAACGTCCTGCTTTTGCGGTTATTCCAATTGCACCAGTTTTCTCAATCCATTGTTTTACAGATAAAACGAAGTTGTTACTCCCTGCCATATTTCTAATTGTACCGAATTCGGTATAATTAAAATCAGGGTTAAACAGAGATTCCCATTCCCCAATATACTCAATTGTATTTTTCATACTAAGCCATTTAATGATTATATGTTCCTCCATTTGACTGTGTGCTATATCGGTAAGAGATATGTAATCTTCATCACTTATCTGAATTATTGATATTTCAGTCTTTTGTACAACAATCTTTGCCATAATGTTTCCTTATTAGCTACTTAACGTTAGTTTTTCTCAATTACTCTATGTTTAATCGGAAACCAGTTTCTTCGTTTTCAAACCAATACGCATATATGTTTTCAATACTTTCTCCGTTATCAAACAAAAATTGCTTTGCTGTATTACCGTTTATAAACCTCATTGGTTTATCATTATCATCTAATAGCCACTCCAAGCCATTTATGCTGATCTCATTTACTGCTCTGCCAATAAGCACCATACTATATTCCTCCTATATTGTTGAACAATAATTTATTTGCTCAGTATGTAATCGCTTTTCCTCAAAATACAAATTATTTACAGGATCAAAAATAGGATAAAAAATTGGTGATTCAATGAGATTTCTCACGACTACCAATACGTAATCCGTTTTATATTCTATCGCCTTTTCATATTCTTTCTGTGTCATTCTAATACTTCCGTTTATCTGTTTCAAACCTTTAACCTCAACGAGAAAGTATTTATCTGTAAAAGTTAATTGAAAATCATAACCGTCACCAAATAATCGTGCGTCAGCAATTGTTGCTTTTGTAAATGTTTCAATAGTTCGGTAATTATTCATAAAATAATATTCTGCTTCCTTGCCTGTTTCCTGCATCTGTTTGAAATTTGAGCGAATAATCGGGCTCGTTTTTATTGTCTTCATAATTTCTTCTCTAACAGATCCGCCTAGCGTTTCTGCAATAGATAATTTAACAATATCTACATATTCATTGCATTTAAGATTTCCAAAAATTGAGTCAATGTAGTCTTTTCTGTGTTTATACATCGCTCCTTTTTGCCACCAGCCTTTGCGTTTGCCGCCAGGAACCATACCATCAAATAAATCCTGTCGATTTTTTACTGTACCTACTGTTTCTGCGATACCAATTTTCACAATGTAATTATAGAAATCAATTTTTGTATTGAATCCATAGACTTTAACGAAATTATAATTGAATTTCGACAAGCCATAGCCAATTAGGTTTAATAATTCGTAATACTCGTGTTTGCTTCCTATCTGCATAATTCAACCTTATTAACTAACATTTTTTTCTAAAAACCATTTATCATAGCCTATGCCGCCAGGTCCGCAAAAAAGTTCACCAAGTTTAAATTTCATAGACAATCCCATAGTAGAAAAATAGATTTTTTTCAAAAGTTCATTTGTCAAGGAAGGTTATTATTGCTGAAATTAACCGAAGTTTCCTGCTCCTCAATGGTTTTTCGCGCTCTATGAGCCTTCCAATGCTCCAATTCTTCCATCAACCTGCCTTTGAGTTGTTCCATACCCGTATTTTCCAGCGCGCTTATCTGAATGGCTTGCGGGTAGTTCTCGGCAATCTCTCGCTTGCGTTCGTCATCGATCGCATCTGTTTTATTGAAAACTCTAAGGTGCAAAATGGAGGAACTGAGCAACTCGTCAAGAACCTTGCGGGTCACATCTATGTGGTCTTTGTAGTCTGGGGCAGAGGCATCCACAATTTCCAATATGCAATCTGCGTGAGCCGCAACCCCTAGGGTGCTTTTAAAAGTTTCCACCAAGTGATGAGGCAGTTTGCGAATGAATCCCACGGTGTCGCTCAGAATTATGTTTTGGCCTTCTGCTAGGTGGAATTTGCGGGTTGTGCTGTCTAGGGTTGCAAAGAGCTTATCTTCAACTAGAACCCCCGCGTTGGTCAATCGGTTTGTCAATGTGCTTTTCCCTGCGTTTGTGTAGCCAACCACTCCTACATGAAAAACGTTTTCGCGCTGCTTTGCCTGCGATGCTCTGTCGCGCTCTATCTTTTTCAATTTGTCTTTGAGTTCCTGTATGCGTTTGCGCACCAGACGGCGGTCTGTTTCCAGCTGGGTTTCGCCGGGGCCTCTTGTCCCAATGCCGGGGCTACCGCCCACCACCTGCCTTGAAAGGTGAACCCACGCACGGGTTAGGCGCGGCATCATGTATTGCATCTGTGCAACTTCCACCATAAGGCGGCTCTCTGAGGTTCGGGCGTGTTTTGCAAAAATATCTAAGATAAGGCCGGTTCTGTCCAGCACTTTAATCTCTGGCAATCGCTTTTCCAAATTTCTCACTTGGGAGCCGCTTAAATCTTCGTCAAAAATCACCATATTGGCTTCGTGGTTTTCCAAGGCTGTGCGAACTTCTTGTATTTTGCCCTCGCCAATAAGCGTTGCGGGGTTAAAAGCCTGAACTTTTTGGAGAAAAGTTTCTGCAACCCTAGCTCCGGCGGTTTCTGCCAGACGTTGCAGCTCCTGCAAATGCTCCTGTGCTTTTTGAATTTTGACCTTGGGCGTGGCTATCCCCACCAAAATCGCCTTTTCTATTCCCATAAAGTAAGAATTTAGTAAATTTAAAAAAAAAACCACCCTTTTTCAAAAAATGAATATACATTTAATCTTTATCAAAGTTTTAGCAAAAAACCTAGTAAGTATATATGTAATAATATATATCTGCTATTAAGGAGATGAATGCATGAAAAATATCAAGATAGGCCAGAAACTCATAGTAGCCTTTTTGATGGTTGCCGCCATTGTAGTTGTTTTAGGTCTTTTGCTGGAAAGCAAGATAGAGATTCTTGACAAACGAGACAGCCTTATGTATGACAATGGCATAGTACCTCTCTCCCTATTGATTACAACTGTGGAGCATGCGCAGGAATTGCGCTTGAACTTACGGGACTGGAAGCTCTCAAGAACCCCAGCGGAACGCTCCCAGAATCTAAAAGAGATGATTCATGCTTACAAAGAAGTAACCGAAGCTGTCAACAAGCAAATAGCCCTAGTTGTGAAAGAAGAATCTAAACAGTTGCTGAGGAAATATCAATCGGCAGTGGATGACTATGTTAAGGAGGTGAATAAATTTGCCGCCTCTGCCAAAAACTTTACCGATGAAGGTGTGAACTTAGACCCTTATCCACAAGCCTTGGTTGAAGTTGCTGCCGAAATGGAGAGACTGCTCGAGGAAAACGTAACTATCAAAATCAAGGTAACCAATGAGATGTCGGAAGAAAGCAATGAAATAGCCGCTAATGCAGTCAAAATGGCGTTAACCGCGATACCAGTGGCTACGGCATTTGCCTTGCTCCTAGGCATTTTCTTTACTTTTTCCATTACCAGCCCATTGAACGTTGTGGTAAAAACTCTTTCCCACATGGAGAAAGGGGACATGACCGTCCGTGCCAATTTGGAGCGCGGTGACGAGTTGGGAAAACTCGCCAGGGCTTTGGACAACCTAGCTGAAAAACTACAGGGCATATTCAAGGGCTTGCGGGAAAATTCAGAAACTTTGGCAAGCTCTGCGGAAGAGCTTTCCAGCGTTGGCAGGCAGGTAGCCAGCGTATCTGAAGAAAACGTTTCCATAAGCACTACCGTTGCCAGCTCCGCCGAGCAAGCGGCAACCAACATAAACGCTATGGCGAGCGGTGCAGAAGAAGCATCCGTGAATGCCAGCGACGTTGCCAGCTCCGCAGAACAGACATCCATGAACATGAACACCATAGCAGCGGCTATAGAAGAGATGAGCGCAAGCATAAGCGAAATATCCAGCAATGCCGGCGATGCCAGCCATATAGTTCACGAAGCCACGCAAAAAGCCCACCAAGCTACAGAAGTGATGGGCAAGCTCGGTGCTGCAGCCAAGGAGATTGGGCAGGTGACCGATGTGATAAAAAAGATAGCGGACAAAACAAACCTCCTAGCATTGAACGCGACCATTGAGGCGGCGTCAGCTGGTGAAGCCGGAAAAGGGTTTGCGGTTGTTGCGGGAGAAATCAAGGAACTTGCTAACCAAAGTGCAACCAGCGCAGAAGACATAGCACAGCGCGTGAATGGCATACAGACAGGCACAGGCGAGGCTGTTGAAGTTATAAAAGATGTGTCTGAGATAATAGGGAAAGTAAACCACAGCGTGGAGGCTATATCCAGCCACGTTGGGCAGCAGACAAAAGCGAGCAACGAGATAGCGAGCAACGTTGCGCAGGCGAACACCGGTTCTAAGCGCATTGCTTCTGCCATAGGCGAAGTTGCTAAAGGTAGCAGAGACATAGCACGCAATGCAGGTGAGGCAGCCAAGGGTGCAAGCGTGGTTAGCCAAAGCGTTGTTGGCATATCCCAAGGAGCAAAGGATACCGCTATGGGTGCAAGGCAAATAAACCAAAGCTCGGCTGAACTTTCCAAGCTGGCGAGTGATTTGAAAAACGTTTTGAGCCAGTTCAAAGTGTAAGTTATGTATATAGTTCCCTAAATTTTTTGTATATCTTTTATTATTTTCCTTATTATTTTCCTTATTATTTTTCCTTGTTCTTATTAAAGGGGTTTATGTGTTAAACTTTAGTCAAAGGCATTTTGGCGTTGCCTTGTGGGGGGGGGGGGGGGGGGGGGGGCGGGGGGGGGGGGGGGGGGGGGGGGGGGGGGGGGCGGGGGCGCCGGTAG
>JAITFO010000024.1 GCA_031281265.1 Candidatus Fibrimonadaceae bacterium | reverse complement strand
TTTGCTGCGGCAAGCGGGAGGTTTAAGAGCATTCCTTATTGCAACTTTCTGTTGCCTCTGAACATTGCCCACAAGAAACCGCCGTGTTCGGCGTTTGCCATAATGGTGGAGGCGTTGCTGTCGGTGCTTAGGGCAAGGGCAGCTATAAGAGCAGCTTGCTCTTCTTCTTCTCGCGAATTGATATTTTCCAAAATCTCGCTGACCCTGCTTTCGTAATTCAAATGCATTCCTGTCCACTTTAGGTTTAAAAAATCCGGATGCTTCAAAATTCCGCGCAAGAACGGAAGCGTTGTGCTTATGCCTTCTATGCGGAAATTGGAGAGCGCGGCTTCCATATTTGATATGGCTTTTGCCCGTGTGCTTGAATATACCATGACCTTTGCCAAAACGGATTCGTAATTTGAAGAAATGGTATCCCCAGAGACAAATGGGCTTTGAACCACCACACCCTCTCCATAAGGGATGAACATCCTCTCTATTTTTCCGGGTGATGGAGAGAATTTGTTATATGGGTCCATAGCCTCTATGTTTACAGCTATAACGGAACCATCGGTTCTGATGCTGTCTTTTCGCAAAAGCAAAGGCTCGCCGGAGTGCAGCCTTATTTGCTCACGCAAAACGTCCACGCCTGTTAGCAGGTTGGTTACGCCGTGAAAGTGCTGAATGCTCTCTTTAACGTCCAAGAGATAAACATCATTTTCAGCAACAAAGAACTCCACATCTATATGGCCAACCAAACCGAGGTTATCTATAAAAGCTGGCAACATGGATAGTATTCTGCCTCTGCACTCTTTGGAAAGCAAAGGGCTTGGGCTTTCAACCAAAATTTTGCGAAAACGGAATTGCACGGAACATTCCAATTCTGGAAGAATCACGTGGTTGCCATTTTTGTCGCGTAAAATAGGGAATGATATTATATGCGGATGAGTTAATGTTTTTTCCAGATAGAGGTCTTTTTCGTAGCCAAAGCGTTCGCACTGGTGCAAAACGCTGTCTATGGCGGTTTGCAACTCGGCTGGGTTTCTCGCTTCTCTAATACACCTGCCGCTGGCAGCTCCAGCGGCTTTTACCATCAAAGGGTAGCCGACATTCTTTGCTTCTTCTAAAAGTTTTGAAATATCGCTAAAAACTTCGCTATGGGGCAGAACGGCTATGCCGGCTTTTATGGCAGCTTCATTTAAGAATTTTTTATTCTCGCCGGAGCTACGTCCTTTTGTCAATTTAGTAGATGTTATAAAAGCTATGCCTCGGTCGGATAATTTTTTGTTCAACTCCGTGCTTGAAGCCAAAAAACCATAGCCTGGATGAACGGCATCCGCTTTGCACTCAACGGCAGCGTTCACAATCTGCTCAATATCCAAATATGGGGAACTCTTTTTGTTTGAGCTAATCACATAAGCTCGGCTTGCCTCACGCACGCCAACCTGGTTAAAATCTCCTTCTTCGCAAAGGGCTACGGCCTCCGCGTCCAAGCCTTTTATAGCTCGTACGCACGCTGCCTGTATAAGTCCTCTGTTAGCAACCAAAACTCTTTTATACATAATCCCTCAGACGTGTTTTTAGAGTAATTTAGGAAATTTTGGCTCATTATTATGGGATTTTACGCTGAAATAAAAGGGGGGAAGTCTCCCCCTCGCTCCAACCGCCCGTAAACTTAACCGCTGGGCAGGCTGACCCTGCCCCTAACATATGGGCGTTTTCCGCTGCCCCCTCGTGCCCATTTGTCAGAACCCCGATTGGCCAGGATTTTAGGATTTTCCCGATTGCTGATTTACATCCTTTTTGTCTGAACCAAGATTCTCAGAATTTAAGAATTTACAGAATAAGAAATGGGTTCAGACGTTCACAACGCGCCTCAATCTTGCAAG
Organism: Candidatus Fibrimonadaceae bacterium; assembly: GCA_031281265.1. Lineage (GTDB taxonomy): Bacteria > Fibrobacterota > Fibrobacteria > Fibrobacterales > Fibrobacteraceae > Fibrimonas. The sequence goes on along the minus strand of JAITFO010000024.1, from coordinate 5,099 downwards.
CAACGAACACTATGCAAGACGTCCTTACCGTTGTCGTTGATGTAGTAGCCGGAATTGTAGCACATGCGCCAGCGGTAGGCGTTGCTTCTACTGTACTCGCTGGCACTCCACCAATAGCCGTTGTCGCCGGCACTGCCGAAACTGCCAATGGAAAGGCCGAAGCCGCCCGGCAGGGCGGAAAAGTTATAGGTGTCCTCGCATGAATAAGTTTTGCCAGAACCGGAAGGACCGCAGTCAGTCCAGTCTTCTCTCGCCTTCAAATGCATTTCAGCAGTAGGGCTAGTGTAAGGGCTACCTGTTCCGCTTGTGCCGTCCGCAGAGCGGTACAAGGCATCCCATTCCGTGTTGCTGGGGATATGCCAACCGCTTGGGCAAATGCCTTGATGATTCGGGGTTTTTATGGCGCAGTCGGCATCGCTTGTGGAACGAGTGCTGTTGCACTTGGAGGGAAGAGCCATCGCAGTTGCCCAATCATAAAGCCTGCCGTACTTATCGCAGTTTATAGTATTTTCATCATAGAGCTTGCAATCATTCCCGCCGCACTTGCTACCGCTTACATTGTAGTTAAGATTTTCAGCCATCCAAACTTGGTCGCCAATCTGCGTGGTTCTATAATTCGCTATATCGTTGCCTTTATCTCTTTCCCCGTTAATGCCGGAGTCACCGCTGCAAATGCCGTCGTTTGATGAAGACGAACTAGAACTGCTACTCGGTGTTGAACTTGACGAAGGCACAGCTACAGAGCTTGAACTACTGCCTCTCACATAAGAAGACGAACTAGCTAAACTGCTTGAGTTACCTTGTAGCCAAGAATTACTAGAACTAGAAAGTTGGGCACTGTTGCCACCACCGCCATCATCCGATGAGCAAGAGAATGTTAAAGCCAAGGCAAGCCCGAAGGTTGCCGCCAATACGATTTTAGAGAGTTGCGTTCTCATAGTTTTTCTCCACTTTGAAGGGTTGAATGTTGAAATCGGGAAAATCCTTGAATCGGGTGAATCGGGGTTCAGACAATAGGGGGGTGGGGGGTCTATTTTGTGTCATACCCCGTAACGTAGCTAAAAACTGTATATTTTATAAAGGAAAAATCGCAAAAAAAAGACCTTGGGGTGCAAGGTCTTTTTTTGTCGACTCTGAGTCTTTTTCCTTTATAAAATATACAAAAAAATGACAATTCAATTTTTAGAAATTTCACAAAAATGCAAACCGCCACACCCCGTCTGCCGAAAGGCAGACACCCCTCTAACAGAGGGGAAGGGCGGGCGGTTTTTCTATATTAGCAAATAGGTAGGTCAAGGAGCATATATGCAAGCTTTGAAAAAAATAATGGTTGCGAATGAGCTTAGCCCAGTAATGGATATTCCTAACGATATGCAAAATATTAAGGTAGAAGTTACAGTTACTCCCTATTTAGAATATAAAAACACCTCTGCTTTTACGCCAAGAGTGAAATCATTGCTAGGCTCATTTAAAATACCAAAAAATTGCAGCTTGGATTACAAAAAAGAGATATCAGAAGCTTTAGAAGAAAAATACTTATGACAAACATTTTAATTGATACAGATGTTTTGCTAGACTTCTTATATGAACGCGAATCATTCTGTGAAGATTCGGCAAACATATTAAACTTGTGCGATTTAAACAAAATTTCTGGCTGGCTAACGCCTGTTATGTTGTCAAATATATATTACATATTACGCAAATCTCATACTCATAACGAAGTAGTTGTAAAATTGCGAGAATTATTAAAGATTTTAAATGTTCTTTCAATGAATAAAGATACTGTTTTATTAGCATTGAATTCAGAATTTACAGATTTTGAAGATGCTTTGCAAAATTATGCAGCAGAATGCAACGGTGAAATAAATTTTGTAGTAACACGAAATATTAAAGATTACAAAAATAGTTCATTAGAAGTACTAACGCCTAATGATTTTCTTTTACAATATAAAGAATTATAATGGTTGTTGTGCTAACCACGCTGCACCACGGAATACGTTTCCCCGTCTGCAAATACGGTTCTCAAAGCCGTGCTTGCCGTTGCTTCTTTTGCCGAGCGCAGAACTTTTCCGTTTTCGTTTTTGGTTATGGTAAAACCTCTTTTGAGCTGGGTCTCAGGATTTGCTGCATAGGCCTTTTCTTCCAACAACCTCAGAGCCTGTATCTGAAAATCCATTATCTTTGGAACCCCACGCTTTAAGCCCAAGGTATCTCTGCTCAATCTCTCCTTTTCCTGAATGAATTTTCTGTTGCATATATTTGAGAGCATTAAAATTTTATAGCTCATTTTATCGTATTCTCTTGCAAAAATCTGCATTAAATTTTCAAACTCAAAAGACATAGTTTGCAATCTCTGCCAAGCTAGATCCACTCTTTCTATCAAAAACTTTGCGCAGTCTGTTGGGGTTATCAAATGGGTATGCGCAACCCTGTCCAGAAGGCTTTCGTCAATTTCGTGACCAATTCCGGTTATCACGGGCAACGGAAAAAGAGCAGCCTCCCTGCAAAGGGCGTAGCTGTCAAAAAACACCAAATCGGTTTTTGCTCCGCCTCCTCTTATTATGCAAACAACATCCATATCTTCGCATTGCCTTAGCTTGTCAAGAGCCTTTATTATATCCGCTTCTGTGTTTTGCCCTTGCATTTTTGCGGGGACTATAGTTATGCTAAAGGCATAGCCGGAGGCTCTTATCGTGGAAATAAAGTCGTTGCAGGCTGCACTGTTCTCAGAGGTTATAAGCCCTATGTTAAAGGGTAAAAGAGGCATTGGATGTTCGCCGTTTAAGCGATGCAGTTCTTCCTTAACAAGCCTGTCCCAAATCTTTGCCCTGGTTATGGCGATTTCACCTAAGGTAAATGCGGTATCTATGTCCAGTATTTTGCACTGAAATTTCCCGTGGGGTATATAAAAATCCGCCTCCAGCAGCACCCTTATCTTCAAGTCCTTTTTTATCTGAAAGGGCACTGGTAGCTCATTCCAGCTACGGCAGAAGGCTGCGTATTGCGAAGCGAACATAACAACACTAAGCGAAGCTTTTGGCAAAACGGAATCATCTTCGTATTCCGCAAGGGTTATATAAACCATTTTGCCTTTTTCCTGTAAACTGGCAACCGTACCATAGACCCACACCTCGGGGATTTGCTTGCGGACAAGCCGCTGAACAGAGAATAGGTAGTTGCTTAGAGAATATGAGCCTTGGCTATCAGCCATCATGTCCTTCGGTAAGAGCTGCCTCAAGCACAAAAGCACCGACTTCTGGGCAGCTAAACGGAATAACTATGGTAGGGGCAGCATACTTGGGCATATAGACCATGTGCTTTGGGCCTCTAGCTATGGATGGCAGGGAAATCCCGAATCTTTCGTTTTGAATGAATTTTTTGACATAGCCTGCTATTATATTCACAAGCTCGCCCACGGCATCGCTGATATCTGGACCCAGCTGCGTAAACTTCTCACACAGGAATATATTTGCCGTGTTTATAGCCCCTTGTTCTGGAAAGCCTATAACCACAGCTCCTTTGATTGTGCCGCTAAGGCCTATCATGCCGGAGATGTCCTTTATGTTCACCTCTTCGGATAAGATATAAGGCTTACCAGCTTCTACGTTCAGCTTCAGCATTTTAGAGAAAGTATCTCTAGTGGCTAGTATAAAGGCGTTTATCCATTCGGCTTTCATAGTTTCCTCAAAAATATTCAATAAATGTAGAAAATGTACGCCCTATATTTATTATATTTTTAATAGCCACTAATTAATTTTGAATTTCGCTGTGGCGTTCCCCCCGTTAGCCCTCCGGGCGGAGAAAACGGGGGGACAAATGGAGATTTTTGTTAAAAAATCGCCATTCAGGGGGGAAGTAAATGCTGATTGGATAAAATTGAGGTTATGGGTTAATCGGCATTTACTATATTTATTACAGAGGAGCTGAAAAAGAATTATGCAAATGCAATTCTTTCCATGGTTGTTTGACGATAGAAACGCTTGGGAAAAGTCCCTCGTAAATCCTAATTATTCGTATGAGCTGCCAATAGAGAGTTTTATGTCCATTTATCAAATGGAACGAACGGTTAGCGGGGCTTCTACCTATGCCATGCCTGTAATGCCTGTGGCAGCTTTGCCAATGGCTCCTCCGGTACAAGCTTATGCAGCACCTTTTGCTGCCTCCACCATTGCAGCAGCCATTCCAGCAAAGGAAGAGAAGAAAGAAGATGGTATTTTAAGCCAAGACGAAATAGATGCATTGCTCTCCGGTTCATGAGTTTCACGATGTATGTGTATGCAATTTTTTGGATATAGCAACGGAATTGCAGAAATTTGATAGCTCTATAAGCTGGAATTTGATGGTTATTCCGTTTTTTGAGGATTCCGAGAGTTGCACGGAAAAATTCACCCTTCAGCTTTTGAAATGGAGAAAATGCGGGCATAATTTGTACCTGCACGGATATAGGCATAAGGCGGATTTAAATATGAAAAGGAGCCTGCTCGGTAGGCTCGTTCTGCGTTTTACAAATTCCGAGGCTGAGTTCGCAGGGCTTTCTGAAAATGAGTCTAGAATGCTTATGGATAAGGCTTTGCAAGCATGGCAAAAACTAAATGCTGGCGAAGCTGATGGCTTTGTGGCACCTGCGTGGTATGGCTCGCTTTTTTCTCTGTGCAAAGACTTTGGTTTTAAAAATTATGGTAGTCGTTTTTTTATTTGGAATAAGGATAAAGGTCTCCGATTTTCCATTCCTTTTAGCACCGCTGGCATCCCAAAATTTTTAATCCCCGTCATTAAAATTTGCGAAAAAATATATCTGAAACTTTATGGAATTTTTGGCTTTTTGCCTGTGCCTCGCATAGTTTTGCACCCTTGAACAAAAGCAATTTCTATTTTACTTCCGTGCCTATCCTCTCCGTCTCACATCTAAAAGCAGGCTATGGGAAAAAGATAGTTTTGCAGGATATTTCCTTTTCAATGGAGCAAGGGGAAATTCGGGCTATTTTAGGTACATCGGGTTGCGGAAAATCCACGCTTCTCAACAACATTCTGGGCTTGGAAAAAGCATTTACCGGTGATATAGAAATTCTCGGTTTAAGAATAAAAGCGGGCAAAGAGCA
>JAITFO010000016.1 GCA_031281265.1 Candidatus Fibrimonadaceae bacterium | reverse complement strand
GCATTTGAATGTCATAAATATGCAAGAGAATTGAAAGATAAAAAACAAATTTTACTTGCAAGGGCTTGTGGTCATGCGATTGCGACAATTCATGTAAAAGAACATTTGAAACCTTGTTTAGATTATTTAGAGAAATACAAACGAAATCCTGTAAAAAAATAAATACATTCTATGTTAATAAATTTACTAAATTATCCAAATGAACCTTTACCACGGTAGCACTGCCGAAGTAAAAAATCCTCAAATTATTGTTCACAAAAACAGAGGATTAGATTTTGGTTATGGTTTTTATACAACAACAAATAAAACACAGGCTATAAATTTTACCAAAAATGTTATGGAAAGAACAGGCATTGCAACTAGAAAGGTTAGTGTTTATGAATTTGAACAAGATAAGGCAATGCAGGAACTTGATGTTTTGCAATTTCAAGAACCAAATTTAGAATGGCTTGAATTTATCAAGCAAAATAGATTTTCTACTTATAAAGGGAAAATTTATGATTTGGTTATTGGTCCTGTTGCCAATGATGATATATTTCCAACTTTACAAGCATATTTAGAAGGCATAGTCCCTGCGGAAGCCACAATAGCAAGTTTAAAGGTTAAAACGCTTTATAATCAATATTGCTTTTTAACAGAGAGAGCTTTAACTTTTTTAAAATTTTTAAATTCTTTTGAGCCAGAGGATTAAGTTATGGTAACCCAAGACAACGTTTACTCTATGCTTGCTTTGCTTGTGCCTGGAATTTTGCAAAGGTTAATAGATGAACGAAATATAAATGAAAATGAAGCTGCTAATCTGCTTTATAATTCCGAACTATATAAAAAATTGGAAATTGAAAATACTAAATTATGGCATTTGAGTTCTTTTGCCTTATATAGTTTGCTAAAAGAAGAACTAGAAACAGGAAAAATTACTTGGCCAGAGGAGCAATAAATGAGCAGCGAATTAAAATTTTTGGCATTTTGCGTTGAAATTTACAAGAACGCAAAGAAAATCAGCGGAAAAGAAGCATTTGCTATTTTTCAAAAATACAATGTATTGAATTATATCAAAAATTGCTATGGGGCATTGCACACCACAAGCTCTCAATATATTGTGGATAACATAGACGAATTTATTAAGCCAGCTATTTAGTTTTTTACCTTATTTGAGGGGAATTTTATATATTTATATATATGAAGGAAATGCCGTGTTCAATTAGGGCTCTGTTCCTCTTGTCGGTTTTTGCGCTGAATGCTTTTTCGCAGACAGCGGATATGGACACGGCAAAGGTACCGGTTATAGTAAATGTAGCCGCCACCGTTTCTATACTGCCTCCGGCAGGCTACGAAGACGGCGTTGGGGATATGCGTACCCTAATGGCCAATAAGACGGATACTTTGGTCATCATACTGGGTAAAACTCAGGCATCATATATTTCGCAAAAACAGGCGAATTCTTCGGTGCTAGTCAAAAGCTTCGCTGGGAAAATTTTTCTTGACTTGCCTACGCCGCTATACAAAAACGCGGAAATCTCGCTCTACAAACTGAACGGCAAACGGGTGTTATACAGCAAAGCGTCCATTTATAACGCGGCAAACACAATCTCAAGTTCAGATATACCGGTTGGTGCATACCTGCTCTCGGTTGCAGGGGTAAACGGCAATTCCTTCACAGCCCGTTATGTCCACAGCGGTGGGAAACTGAATATCAACGTTACTTTTGGCGGTGAAAATGCAAAGTCCGCAAGCCCGCTCAGAAAAGAGGGAGACAATGCTGTTGCTTGGACTATAACCGCAACGGCAACCGCTTCAGGATATACCCCTGTGTCATACGAGTTCAGCCCCGAAAAAGGGACGAATCCGGTGCAGAATATAACTTTGGTTCCGTCCCAAAACGATGTTGGATTTGTGCCGGAAGAACTTGGAATAGGGGTTGGTGCTACCACATCTGAGGTTAGGTTTGCCTGGTACTCGGACACAGGCAGCGTTAATAATAAATCCTTTGTCCGCATTTTCAACGCGAGCAATAATAATATTGTTTCAACAGATTCTGGTGAGGCTCGTGCTGCTTCCCCTACCAAAAAACTTTACCACAAAGTAGCGGTAGGGAATTTAACCCCCAATACCGAATACAAGTATTCTGTGTCCAATAACAAAACCGATTGGAGCCGTAAATATAATTTCAAGACTCCGGGCACAGGTGCTTTCTCTTTTGCGGCGGCAGGCGATATGCATCAAGGATATGTCCCAGAACAGGACAACAACAATAACAACAATGTTGGGCGGGAGAGAGCCATAGACGGGTGGAAACTAACCATGGAAAAGATAGCCGCTCGCAATGTGAACTTTGTCGCAAGCGTGGGCGACCACATAGATACCGCTAAGATTGATGAACTCTACAAACCATTTTTTGACCCACCGCAAATGCAATCCATTCCCTTTGCTGTTGCAATGGGCAACCACGATATAGATAGTCTTTTTGTCTATCATTTTAATCTGCCTAACACCACCGATAAGAAATTGATTTTAAGTTACAGTCCTTTTAAATGGTACGGGAGTTACTGGTATCTCTACAACAATGCCCTATTTGTAGTGCTGAATACAGGTGCGTATCTTATTCAAAGTGATAAACTAAAAGAGGCGCAAAATCACGTAGTATATTTTGATACCATTATGACCAGAGCTAAGAATGCGCACGCTGGAAAATACGACTGGCTTATAGTTCAGCACCATAAGTCAACGCAAAGCGTAGGAGCCCACGCCCTAGATGAAGAGATACAGCTCTTTAAACAAGCGGGTTTTGAAACTCTTATGGATGAGCACAAAGTTGACCTTGTGTTTGCCGGGCACGACCACATATACGTGAGAACTAAGCCGATGAAGGACGGCAGAGCTGTGACGAGCGGTGGCACGGTATATCTAACGCTCCCAACTGCGTCCTACACAAAATTTTACCCCGAAACCGAGTCGCTCGCAAAAAAAGACTATGTGGCAAAATACAAGACAAACAATTGGCGAGGTTGGCCAGGATATGCCATATTCAACGTTAACGGAAAAAATATTTCCACCAAAATTTATAATTATGATGACAAGGGCGGGGCGGATGTTGCCTTAGATTCTTTGTCTCTCAGTAAGTGAATTTAAAACCAATGCTTCCCATATATCCAAATTTAACTCCTATAAATTTAGACTTGCGAGAGCAAATGCAGAATATAATTTTTGAATCAAAAACAGATGCGTCTGCTTTCACGTTTGCAAACCTCTATCTGTTCCGCACAAAATACAATTTTAATATGTCTCTTTTGGAAAACAGTTTGTTCATAACGGGAGCGGAAAAAGGGGAAACATTTTTTTCAATACTCGGCAACCTTCCGCAAAAAGAGGTTTTAACCGAATTATTGAGAAAATACGACTACTGGAAAAGCATCTCGCAAGAACAAGCCGTGAAACTAAACGAGCTGCTCCCAAGCGAAACGGTTAGCGAAGACCGCAATAATTTTGAATACCTCTATTTGAGAACAGACCTAGCGGAATTGCCGGGCAAAAATTTTCAAAAAAAGAGAAATTTGGTAAATGCTTTTATTAAAAGTTATCCACCGGAAGAGAGGGAGATAAAAACTTTAGACAAAAGCACGTTAAAGGATGCTCTGCACGTTTTGGACGAATGGAGGCACGGCAAAGGCGAGCACGGCGATTACGATTCCGCAAAGGAAGGGGTGGAATTGCACGAGCTTTTGGGCTTTAGCGGGCTGGTTTTTTATGTAAAAGGCGTTCCCGTTGGCTACTGCCACGGCGAAGCACTTGCAGATGGGAAGAGTTTTGCCGTGCATTTTGAAAAGGCTATAGATAAGTACAAAGGGGTTTATCAATACATAAATCAGGAATTTGCAAAAACGTTTTCACAAAATATAGTCCACATAAATAGGGAACAGGATTTAGGCGATGAAGGTTTGCGCCAGGCTAAAATGACCTACCGTCCGGCTGGTTTTGTCAAACTCTTTTCAATCAAAAAATCCACCAAAGCGGAATAGTCCAAGCCTATGTGCTTTGCCTGTGCTGGCAAAAAAGAGGTAGGGGTCATGCCGGGGAGAGTATTTGTCTCAAGCACAAAGAGCTTTCCCTCTTTGTTTATGCGGACATCCGTGCGGCTGTAAATCTGGCAATCAAGGGCATAGTGGACTTTACGAACAAGGCTTTGAATTTCTTTTATTAAATTTTCCGGGAATTCCGCTGGGGTAATCTCTATTACTTCGCCATTGTATTTTGCGTCATAGTCAAAAAATTCCCTCGTTGTCATTCTTACTTCCGTTGGTGGGAGCGGCTCGCAACCCTCAATATAACCGCAGCTCGCTTCCATACCCGCTATAAATTGCTCTGCCAAAAGCCTGCCACTTTTTTCAAAAAGCTTTTCGCAAGTTTTGCCAGCCTCTTCAATATTTTTTGCAAAGCCCATATCCAGCGAAGAACCGCCGAGGGGGTCTTTAATAACAATGGGCGAGCCCAAATGTTCAAACGCCTCTTCTATGGTTTCCTTTGAAAAATTTTCCCTTTGCCAAACCCTAAACTCCGCAGTAGGGATACCGTTCGCTCTGTAAATTTCCTTGCTCTTTATTTTATCCATAGCGAGTGCGCTGGAAAGCATTCCGCTGCCCGTGTATGGAATACCCGCATAATCCAGCATCGCTTGGATATGGCCGTCTTCGCCAAAGCGGCCGTGCAGGGCTAAAAACGCGATATCCATCGGTTTTAATTCTTCTAAAGAGGGGCGCAGTTTTTTTTGCATATCATTTTCTGCGCTGGTAAAGAAGTTTACGTTAAAGTTCTGGCATTGATACGGGGTGAGTGGTTTGCGCCCCCAAGTCCAATAATCGTCTTGTGAGATGAGTACAGGGTGAATATCGTATTTATGGGGGTCTAAGGCTCGGGCAATTCCTGTTCCGCTTACAAGAGAAACAGAGTGCTCAACGCTTGGTCCACCCATAAACACGAAAACTATTTTACGCATCAGTTGAATATGTTTTTTCTGCGTAAAATACTGTAGCGCACATATATTCGCGGTTCATTTTTGCGATGAACTCAACTGAAATTCCCTTTGGACAAGCAGCTTCACATTCAAAGAGGTTTGTACAGTTTCCAAAGCCTTCTTTGTCCATCTGTTCGACCATAGCCAAAACCCTCTTTTTCGCTTCGGGCTTGCCCTGCGGCAAATAGGAGAGGTGGCTAACCTTAGCGGAGACAAACAGCATAGCGCTCGCATTTTTGCAAGCCGCAACGCAGGCACCGCAGCCTATGCAGGCAGCCGCATCAAATGCGTGTTCCGCATCTGATTTTGGAACAGGAAGCGTGTTTGCGTGGGGAGCATTACCTGTGCTGATGCTTACATAACCGCCCGCTTGAATGATGCGGTCAAAAGCGCCTCTATCCACAGCGCAGTCCCTAATAACAGGGAAAGCAGCGGAACGCCACGGCTCTATTACAATTATATCGCCATCTTTAAACTTGCGCATATGGAGCTGGCAGGTGGTGACGAGGCTATCGGGACCATGTGGAATACCGTTGATAACCAGCGAGCACATTCCGCAAATTCCTTCACGGCAATCATGGTCAAAGGCAAAGGCTTCTTTGTCCTCTTTCATGAGATGTTCGTTCATAACATCCAGCATTTCCAAAAAAGACATATCGGGAGATATACCGGATAATCTGATGGTTTCAAAAGCTCCTCTTGTCTGAGCGTTTTTCTGCCGCCACACCTTTATAGTGAGATTCATATTTCCTTCGCTCATTTGTAGCTCCTTGTAATAAGGTGTACATTCTCAAATTCCAATTCCTCTTTGCTGAGTTCGTGCGGGTTATTCTCGCCTTTCCATTCCCAAGCCGCAACGTGGCAGAACTTTGTGTCATCGCGTTTTGCCTCATTATCGGGGGTCTGGTGTTCCTCACGGAAATGACCTCCGCAAGATTCCTCTCTGTAAAGAGCGTCTTTTGCCAAGAGTTCGCCGAATTCCAAGAAATCGGCAACGCGCATGGCATTTTCCAGATTTTGGTTAAAGGTACCTTTGTCTCCGAGCACTTTGACATTTTTCCAAAACTCATCGCGCAGGTTTGGAATGGTGGAAATTGCCTTTTCAAGGCCAGCTTTATTGCGACCCATACCGACATTTTCCCACATGATGTGCCCAAGTTCTCTGTAGAACTCCGTGACCGTTTTTTTGCCGTTGATGGAGAGCAAGCGGTCTATCAAGGCTTTTGAATTCTTTGCCGCTTCCACAAATTCCGTCTGGCTTGAAGTTATCTTATCCAGTTTGGTGCCGGCAAAATATCCGCCGATTGTGTATGGAATAACAAAGTAACCATCTGCAAGGCCCTGCATAAGGGCAGAAGCTCCTAAGCGGTTTGCGCCGTGGTCGGAGAAGTTTGCCTCTCCCAAAACGAACAAGCCCGGAATGGTGCTTTGCAAATTGTAGTCCACCCATAAGCCACCCATTGTGTAATGCGAAGCCGGGTAGATGCGCATCGGGGTTCTGTAAGGGTTTTCGTCTGTGATTTTTTCGTACATCTGGAAGAGGTTTCCGTACTTTGCGCTGACTCCGCTATCGCCAATGCGTTTGATGGCGTCTGCAAAATCCAAGAACACAGCGCGCTTTGAAGTTCCAACGCCAAGGCCATTATCGCAGACCATTTTTGCATTGCGGCTAGCAACGTCGCGTGGCACCAAATTTCCAAAGCTGGGATACTTTTCTTCCAAGTAATAGTAACGTTCCGATTCCGGTATATCGCTAGGTTTGCGCGGGTCGCCGTTTTTGCGGGGAACCCATACACGCCCATCGTTGCGCAAAGACTCAGACATAAGGGTGAGTTTGCTCTGGTGGTCGCCAGTTACTGGAATGCAGGTTGGGTGAATCTGTGTGTAGCACGGATTTGCGAACAGAGCACCTTTTTTGTGTGCCCGCCAAGCTGCACCCACGTTTGAGCCTTTAGCGTTTGTGGAGAGGTAGAACACGTTTCCGTAGCCACCTGTTGCAAGGCAAACAGCATCGGCTTCGTGACATTCCAACTCGCCTGTAACTAAGTTGCGAACCACAATGCCTCTGGCTTTGCCGTCTATCAGAACCAAGTCCATCATTTCGCGGCGGGGGAACATTTTCACAGTGCCCTTTGCTACCTGCCTCATCAAAGCCTGGTATGCACCGAGCAAAAGCTGCTGACCGGTTTGGCCGCGAGCATAAAAAGTACGGCTAACCTGTGCACCGCCAAAGGAACGGTTATCCAAAAGGCCGCCGTATTCCCTACCAAAAGGAACGCCTTGCGCTACGCAATGGTCAATTATGAGATTTGAACATTCTGCCAAGCGATGCACATTTGCTTCTCTTGCGCGGAAGTCGCCGCCTTTAACGGTGTCGTAAAAAAGGCGGTAGATAGAATCACCATCGTTAGGGTAATTATGAGCTGCGTTTATGCCACCTTGCGCGGCTATGGAGTGTGCGCGGCGTGGGCTGTCTTGAATGCAGAACGATTTTACATGGTAGCCAAGTTCGCCAAGAGATGCGGCGGCAGAGGCTCCTGCTAAACCGGTTCCAACAACTATAACGGTGAACTTGCGCTTGTTTGCTGGATTTATCAGCTTAAGTTCAAATTTGTGGCGTGTCCATTTTTCGGCAATGGGACCACCCGGAATATTGGATTCTAGTTTCATAGATCGTCTCCTTCTGAATCTTCTTCTGACTGCGGACCTTCATCGTTTAGACGCTGCTTTTTCCCTTTTTTATGTTTTTCTTTGAACTTCATAAACTCTTCGTTTTTTTCGCCACCGAACAAGCCTCTTTTTTCCATTATGCTTTCCACGATGAGGTTGGCTCTTTCAGGAAACTTTGAAATTATATGGGCCTTTTTCTTCTGTTCATCGAGAGGTTGCTGTTTTAAAATTTCCAAAGCCTTTTGGTAGCTTGGGTTTTTAGCCTGCTCCATTATCGCTTTTGCCTTCTCGTCCATGTTTACAACAGCAAAAGAGCCTACGGCGGTGGCTCCAAAGCCACAAGCAACCACAACGCAATAGAGAATTGCGAGCTTATCTATAATGGGGGTCCACTTCTGGTGGTTTATGCCCATTGTTTGGAATGCGCTGGAAATGGCATGCCATAGGTGAAAGCCCAAAATCAGCATAGTGGATATATAAAACACCGCAAATAACGGGTTCCCTAAAACCTCAACGGTGGTGAGCCACATATCGCGGACAACTCTGCCACCTGCAACCTCAGGGTTTATATAAAGATAGTGTATGCCGTTGCGAACGGTTAGGATATGCCAAGTTACAAAAGCTACTATAGCAAGCCCTGTCCAAATCATTATAAAGGTGGGGAATTGCTTTCTGCCTTTACGGGCGTTTACCACATAGCCTGCCGCGCCACGTGCCTTATAATTCTGCAACTTTAGCGTCACTGCCAAATATACGTGAATTATAAAAATCACAGCCAAGCCACCTTCAATGGTGTATAGAAACAGCTTTGATTTGGTTAAAAGGGCGGAATATGTGTTATACGCTGCCTGTGCCTCTGCCGGATCTGGGTAGAGGAGCTGAAGGTTGCCAACCATGTGGCCTAATACAAAAAGTAGCAGAAGACAACCGGTGGCGCCCATAACCTGCTTCTTGCCTATGGAAGAAGTGAGGTAGGTTAAAAGCCATTTCATTTGTAAAATCTCCTTAAGACAAATAATCAGGGGTTAATATAGTAAATACACTATAAAAACACCACTGTTTTGTAGATAATAACGCGAAATAACGCAAAAAACCGGTTTTTTGAATCTTTTTTGCCTTAACCTCTCCTTAACAACCCTTTGCCTGAAGCAACCCACCTATCTAGACCTTTGGGTATAAGGTTAATTTTTGTAAAATTTTCTATATTTATTCTCCACAAAAAACGGAGGTATAGCTATGCCATTAAAATGGACAGAACAGCTGAGCACAAAAATACACTTATTCGATCATGAGCATAAAAAACTCGTTGAGCTCATCAACAAATTATCTGATGCTATGTTAAAAAAGGAAGCGAATAATGTACTCGGTTCCATACTCAATGAGCTTACGGATTATACCATAATCCATTTCAAGCACGAAGAAGACGCTATGGGCAAACATAACTTCCCTGGGCTTGCCGCGCATAAAAAGCAGCACGAAGACTTTGTAAGCAAGGTAGCGGATACCAAAAAGAAATATGAAGAAGGAGCAATAATGTTGACTATGCCCTTAATTGATTTTTTAACCACATGGGTGGTTGAACATATTTCTAAATCGGATTTGGGCTATTCAGACTTTTTAGTCAAAGCCGGTATGAAATAGATTTTCTATATTACCGCCAAACCGTATTTTAGGAGGAAAGCCATGTCTAAAGACATCAAGGGAACACAGACCGAAAAGAATCTGCTCACCGCATTTGCGGGCGAATCGCAGGCACGCAACCGCTATACATTTTGGGCAAGCGTAGCAAAAAAAGAGGGTTTGGATCAGATAGCCTCCATCTTTGAAGAGACAGCATCTCAGGAAAAGGAGCACGCAAAGCGTTTTTGGAGCTTTTTGCCGGGTGGTGTCGTGGAAATCACCGCTTCTTACCCAGCTGGCAAGAGCGGCTCTACCTTGGAGAACCTAGATGCTGCGGCAAATGGCGAAGAAGAGGAATGGAAAGAGGTTTACCCAAAATTTGCCAAAATAGCAAAGGATGAAGGTTTTAACGATATTGCCGTCTGTTTTGAGAAGATTGCCGTTGCCGAAAAACAGCACGGAAAACGCTACCGCGATTTATACAACAACCTGAAAGATGGCAAAGTGTTCAAAAGGAATGGCAAAGTTGTTTGGCGCTGCCGCAACTGCGGTTACTTGCACGAAGGCGAAGAAGCCCTAAAGCTATGCCCCGCATGCTTGCACCCACAAGCTTATTTTGAGCTTTTAGGCGAAAATTGGTGAAAACCTTGACAAAACTTTGAAAAATTGCTATATTTACAGCTCTAGCTTGGAATATTTATGAAAACTCCTGTTGTAAATCCAAAAACCGTGGAACGGAAATGGAAAATTGTCGATGCCAAGAGCAAGCCTCTTGGTCGCGTTGCAAGCAAAGTTGCCCATTTGCTCATGGGCAAGCATAAGCCTACTTATGCCCCGAACACAGACGTTGGCGATTTTGTAATTGTGATTAACGCGGCAAAAGTGGCTTTAACGGGCAAAAAAGCGGAAACAAAGCAGTATTTCCACCACACGGGCAATATTGGCGGAGAACGGTGGCTTTCTTTTAAACAGTACTTAGATCGCAAACCGGAATTTCCTATTGAACATGCTGTTTGGGGAATGCTCCCACACGGCTCGCTTGGCCATACCATGTTCAGAAAATTAAAGGTATATGCCGGAGCAGAACACAAAGAAGCTGATAAAAAGCTTGAACCGGTGGCTATCTAAAAGAGGAATGTATGGCAATAGCGACAAAAACTTCTGCTAAAGAAAAAACAGTTCAACAAAAAATCTATCGTGGCACAGGTCGCCGTAAAAGTGCGGTGGCAAGCGTGATAATAAAGGAAGGAACGGGCAAACGCACTATAAATGGGCGTGATTTCAAGGATTATTTCCTCTCCGAAGTGCAAAATATGGTGGCAAATCTACCATTTTCCGTTTTGGGCAATGCCGAGAAATGGGATGTTATAGTAAATGCAAACGGTGGCGGTATAGCTGGCCAAATGGGTGCGGTTCGCCTTGGAATTGCTCGTGCGCTCGTTGAGCAAAACGCCGAAGTTAAGCCCGCTCTGCGCCATGCCAACTTGCTGACTCGCGATGCTCGCGTTGTTGAGCGCAAAAAATACGGCCGTAAAAAAGCTCGCAAACGTTTCCAATTCTCTAAACGTTAAATTTTTTTTGCAAAAAAAGGTGATTTTAGCCTAGACAAAGCTAAAATATTTTTCTATATTTAGAAAAGTGATGGTTGCTACGATTTTTCTTGACATATTGTTCGTACTTTATGTTATTGCAGGAATAGGGTTGGTCTTTTATGGATTTAACTGCTATTTTAATATAATCTTATTTTTAAAAAATTTCAAGAAACAGCGTGGAAATGACAGGGAAAAGCTCGAAAAATTCTTAAAAAACCTAGATGTCAACACGCTCCCGAAAGTTACAACCCAATTGCCCATATTTAACGAGGGAACCTGCGTAGAGAGGCTCATAGAGAGCGTTTGCGCAATGGAATACCCGCGCCATTTACACGAAATTCAGGTTTTAGACGACTCCACAGACGATTGTCTTGAGATTTCTCGCAAAAAAGTAGCAGAAATGAGGGAAAAAGGCTATAATATAAACCTAATTCATAGGGTAAATCGCAAGGATTTCAAAGCTGGTGCCTTAAAAGAGGGCTTGGAGCAGTGCGAAGGCGAGTTTTTGGCCATTTTTGATGCGGATTTTGTCCCGGAAAAGAACTTTCTGATGCACACGGTTCCTTTTCTAGTAATGGAAAAGGAGATAGGCTTGGTTCAGGGTCGCTGGGGGCATTTGAACAGAGGCGAATCCGGTTTAACGCTTGCCCAATCCATAGGCATAGACGGTCATTTTGTTATAGAGCAATCTGCCCGCAGCTGGGGTGGCTTGTTTATGAATTTCAACGGCACCGCAGGGGTTTGGCGCAGAAGAGCCATAGAAGAAGCAGGTGGCTGGGAAGGCGATACCTTAACTGAAGATATGGATTTATCCTACCGTAGCCAGCTCGCCGGATGGAGAATGAAATTCGTTTTTGATGTGCTTGTGCCCGCGGAATTGCCAGCGAACATCAATGCCTTCAAAAGCCAGCAATATCGCTGGGCAAAAGGTTCAATACAGACTGCCATAAAAGATTTACCACAAGTTTTCGCATCAAAAGTACCTCTTAAAGTAAAAATTCAATCCTTCATGCACACCACTCACTATTCCATTCACCCATTGATGCTGTTCACGGCTATTTCTGCGTTCCCGCTGTTGGCATTTGGGCATTCAAAATTCGGCAATATGCCTATGTGGGCTTTCACAATTCTCTTTTCCATAATAGCCCTTGCCGCTGCTGCTCCATCCACTCTTTACTTTGTAGCGCAAAAATTCTCAGGTTCTGTAGGTTGGAAAAAACGCATGGCTGCTTTGCCGCTTTTGATGAGTTTAGGCGTGGGAATTGCCGTCAGCAATTCTTTTGCGGTGTTTTCTGCTATATTTAAACGCCAAAGCCCGTTCATCAGAACTCCAAAACAAGGTTCCACTACATCCGTCATAAAGAAATCGAGGCAAAAATTCCCTAGAATAGCATTTTTAGAATTATCTGTGGGTATTTACTGCATATTCGGTTTATTGCAATATATAGATGCGAGAGTTTATCTAATAGGTCCTTTCTTAGCGCTTTATGCGATAGGTTTCTTTGCCGTGGGTTGTTTGAGCTTAATTCATTATATTAATGCAAAATAAATCAAGACAATTCCTTTTTCGCTTTTTCCACTTGTTCAATTAAATTTTTTCTTTCTGTACGCACAAAATCAAAACCCAGCGCAGAGAGCAAACCTAAAATTATTCCGCCTGCAAAACCTATAGCTAAACCGAGTTTAAGCCTAGGCTTGAAATGTATTAAAGCACGGCGTGGAGATTCTATGACATCTAAAAGAGGCATATCCCTAGCTTCTTCTATCTTTGCGAGTTCATATTGTTTTTGAAGTTGCAAAGCCAGTTCCTGATTTATAGTTACATCGCGTGTTAAGCGGCTTTCCTGAAGCTGGATTGAAGGGTCGTTCCAAGAACGGTTTTGCTGTTGAAAGCGCAATAAAATTTCTTCCGATTTTGACAGATCGCTTTTTATTTCAGAGAGACGCTCCTCTATGAATTTACGGTTTTCCGCCGCTTTAAAGCGCATTTTGTGGAGGAGCGTGTTGTTCAATTCTTCAAATATGGCTACATTAAAATCGTAAGATAGCTTGGTGTCTTCAAACTGGGTTATCAGGGATATTATTCCAGTTTTTTTATCCTGCTCATATTTAATGTATTTGCGTTTGAGTATTTTTCCTATAATCGCCTCTTGCAAATGCTGCTCTATGTTGTTCACCGAAGAGTCAATTTTTATTTTCCAAAATTTTTCCAGCGTAATTGGTTTTAAAGTGTCTGCTGTTTTGTTTGCATCCGCTATAAACCATTCCCTAGTTGCGAACTGGGATAGAAAATCCTTGGATTTTATTATGTCTTCCATATA
This sequence comes from Candidatus Fibrimonadaceae bacterium, assembly GCA_031281265.1. Lineage (GTDB taxonomy): Bacteria > Fibrobacterota > Fibrobacteria > Fibrobacterales > Fibrobacteraceae > Fibrimonas. The sequence continues at coordinate 18,887 of JAITFO010000016.1, read as the reverse complement.
TGCCGAGCCATCATCTGAGCTACCGGAACCCACGGAAAATCCCGCTAACGCAGCTAAAGTGGATAAATTACCGCTTTGCTTTGCCGAAGACTGGTAAACGAATTTTGTGGTGGTTTGGTAAAATTTATCGGTGATTTTCAAGTAAGCTATGGTTGCAACAAAAAATACTATTGCAGTGGCAATAGCAACTTTTTTGTGCCGTAAAATTCTCGCTATCAAACGTGATAAATCTATATCATCGTTACTTGTGTTTTGTGGCATTGTTAGAATATAGAAAAATCAAATATCTTTTTTGCCCTTGATAGAGTTTCCGCATTGTGGCTGATGCAGAGAATACTTTTTGTTTCGCTCTCCTGTTCCAAAAATTTTTCAATCATCTCAACATTGGTTTTGTCCAATCCGGCAAATGGTTCATCCAAAATCCAAACGGGGCGGTTCAGCAAAATTATTCTCGCAAGCGCAAGCCGCCGCTTTTCTCCGCCGCTGAAATTATTTGCGTATTCCAAAACTTGCTCGTCTAATCTACTGGCGAAATGCCCCAAGTTTACGCTCTCCAAAGCCGACTTAACCTCAGAAAAATTCCGCAGTTCCACAGGGCAAAGATTTTCCAAAAGCGTTCCCTTAAACCAAACAGGATTTTGCGGCATCCAGGCAATATCGTTTTTATCGCCATTGTAAAGCAATTTTGTTTTGGTATTCTGCGGTTCAATATGCCCCAACATTTCCAAAACCATCCGCGTTTTTCCGCAACCAGCCGGGCCTGAAACGTATATCAACGATTTTTGCATAGGTAATTTTAGTTGAGAATTGAGAGTTGAGAGTTGAGAGTACTCTCCACTCTCAACTCTCCACTCTCCACTATTGCCGCTATTTTGGGTTGTCTCTTCCCAAGCGGTTTTTGCGTTTATAGCAACGTGGAACGCTGTGCCAAAGTGCCTTATGGGGCGGTAAAATTCGGGTGCTATCAGCAGAGCCAAAAATGCTCCGTCAAATTCCATGCTACCATTCATCAAGCGCAGAGCCAAACTCACCGCAATCAAAGCGATGCTCAGAGAACCTATCCATTCCTGCGCCAAGGCGGAGAGAAATGCTATTTTAAGGACAGCTAAAGTTTTTTTGCCGAACTCGGTCTCTGCAATTTCCAAATCCCGCTCCCTTTCCTTTATCCTTTTGAAAATTTTTATGGTTTTATAGCCTTGCAAACTCTCTAAAAAAAATGCCCTTAATTTTGAAAAACTTTGCCACTGCTCCTCAGATTTTTTCTTTGCGATTTTCCCTATCAAAAATAAAAAAAGCGGGAGCAGAAGCCCCGTAATAAACAAAATTATAAAAGTTAGCCTATCTATAAAAAACATGACTCCTAGAATTATGCAGGGGATTATTGCGGCCAAATATGCACTTGGTAAAAAACGGCTATACCAAGGCTCCATTAAATCCGCTGTTTTAATATAATGCAAAGAGAGTTCTTGCAATGGCATTCCTCTTTGAGCACGGTCGCGAATTGGCAATGTGTTTAAAAATCTATTCTGAAAATACACCTGTATTTTTTTTTTAGCTGCCCCGCCTAGACTGAGGGATAATTTTTGAGAAAAAAAATGAAACAGGGCAAAGAGAAAAATTGCTCCGAGAAAAAAATATATATGGCTATTGGAAAAATTTTTTACCAAAACCGGAATTTGAAAAAGAGCAAAAATAATGGCTATGCGGGAAAAACATTCGCTGACTATTGTCCATATCAAAAATTTTTTAGGAATAAAGAAATTCATATTTTACTATGCAATTCTGCTTACCTTGACCTTGCTAACCCTTTGCCCATCCATGTTCAAAACTTCAAATCTAAAATTTTTCCATTCAAAGGAATCCCCTGACTGCGGAATTTTATTTAAAGTATTCATCACCATTCCGCCAAGAGTGTGATAAGATTCAGGATCCTCGTCTGGCAATTCTGAAAAGGAAAACATTTCCATTATCGCATGAATGTCCGTTAAGCCATCCACTACCCACATTTTTTGGCTGTCATTAGAGATAACCGACAGCTCGGTTTCCGAAACGAGCACGGAAGTTATATCTTCCAGAGTTGCTATGCCTATGCAAGTCCCATACTGGTCTATCACGAGCACCATGGGGTTTTGCAGTTTTTGCATTTTGTGAAGAGCGTCCATCGCATTTATTGAGTCCGGGAGAAAGAGCGGAGGCTTTATCATAGCTTTCATATTAAGCTCACCGCCCGCTGCCAGCTGGCACAGCAAATCCCGTGCGTCAACGGTTCCTATGGGGGTTTCTAGGCTATCTTTGGCAACGGGAAATTGCGTGAATTCGCTGAGCATAATTATTCCACGAAGCTCCTCTTTGCTCATATCCAGCTTTATCCATTCAACCAAAAGCCTTGGGGTCATAACGGAGGCGAGCGTTCTATCCGATAAATTGAACACCCTATTCACCATGGTCAGTTCATCTTTTTCTATACTGCCTTCTTGATGCCCTTGTTTTGCCATTTGTTGAAGTTCTTCGGCTGTTACGGGGCGTTTTTTGCTTTCGTGCAGATTAAATGGGCGGAGCAGTATATCGCCAGAAAAATCGAAGAACCAAACGAGAGGTTTTAAGATTATGGAAAGGGCGTGCATTGGCGGGGCGGATATGCAGGAAATTTTTTCCGCAAATTGCAGAGCCAGTCTTTTTGGAACAAGCTCGCCAACTATCAGAGAAAAATACGATACTGTTATAACTATTATTGGCAGGGCTATCATGCTTGCATGTTGTTCTATTATCGGCAATTGTGATAAAAAGGCTTCAAGCGGCTTTTCAAGGGTTGCCCCACCATAGGCACCGGATAAAACCCCGACTAGGGTTATGCCTATCTGTGCAGTGGACAGAAATACGTTTGGGTCTTCCAAAATGGCTATTGCCCTTGTTGCTCCCCATTTACCCTCTTGCTCCATTTGCCGCAAAAGAGACGGCCTTGCAGAAACTACCGCGATTTCTATGAGAACCAATATGGCATTTGCCAATACCATTAAAAACAGAGCTACGATATGTAAAGCTATCATTAAGCTAAAAATTTACAAAGTTTTGTATCTTTATTTATTGATAATCAGTTTTGGACGCATTATGAAGCTTTTTGCAAACAGAGTGAGTGAAATTCGCCCGTCTATGACGGTTGAAGTGGACGTGCTTGCAAAACGTTTAGCAGGCGAAGGGAGGTCTATTTGGGACCTGGGTGTTGGCGAGCCGAATTTTGATACCCCAATGCACATAAGAAGCGCCGCCGTAGATTCAATAGATAAAGGGCTAACACGCTATACAGCACCAAGCGGAATGCAAAATTTTAAAGAGGCGGTTGCAGAAAAACTCTTAAGAGAAAACGAATTGGTTTATGCTCCAGAGCAAATTGTCGCGACGTCCGGCGCAAAACACGCCGTTTTCAATGCCATAGCCGCTATTGTAGATGTGGGAGATGAAGTGCTGATACCAACTCCCTATTGGTGTACTTACTCGGAATTAGTCCGTTATTGCGGCGGGGTACCTGTATTTTTGGAATGTTCCAAAACGGATTTTAGGCTAAAAGCGCAGCAGATTTCAAAAGCCATAACGCTAAAAACCAAAGCCATTATTTTGAACAGCCCATGCAACCCGACAGGTGTTGCATATAAAAAGGCGGAGCTTGAATCTTTTGCAGAAGTGATAGTGGAAAACGATTTATATTGCATAGCAGACGAAATATATGAACATTTGATTTACACCGATGAACCTCTTGTTTCAATAGCTACATTACCTGGTATGCAGGATAGAACCGTAGTTGTGAACGGATTTTCAAAAGCCTATTGCATGACAGGTTGGCGAATAGGCTACCTCGCTGCGCCCATTTCCTTGGCAAAGGAAATATCAAAGATACAAGGGCAATGCACACATCACCCTTCTAACATTTCGCAATACGGTGCAATAGCAGCTCTGGAAGGCCCATTTGACTCCGTGCTTGAGATGAGGTGTGAATTTTCCGAACGGATGCACAGAATGTGCGAGTTTTTTGAAACGGTTAAGGATATTCATTTTATAAAACCGGAAGGAGCCTTTTATTTATTTGTGGATGTCAGTGCGTATTATGGCAAAGAAACTGCCAACGGTACGCAAGTTTCAAACTCCACAGAATTTTGCAAAGCTTTGCTGGATGAACGAGGTGTGGTTATAGTTCCCGGTGCGGCATTTGGCGTGGATTCCTGCGTTAGATTTTCCTTTACGGCAGCATTCCCTACAATAAGCGTTGCAATACCTAAGTTCAAAGATTTTGTAGAAAGGATGAGGTGATAGTATGCGTGTAGATGAAAACTTCCCAAGGCCTTTTAATGATGATTATGAGCTACTTGGATTGCTCGGCAAAGGCGGCATGGGTAGCCACGTGTATAAGGCTAGGCAAATTAAACTGGACAGAAAAGTTGCCATAAAAGTATTGGATTCCATGGGCGATAGTGAAGCGGAAAAACGTTTTTACAGCGAAGCTCAAGCCATGAGGGAACTCAACCACCAAAATTTGGTGACGGTTTTTGATTATGGAACGCAAGATGGCAAACTATTTATAGTGATGACTTTTATAGATGGCGAATCGCTTGCCGATTTGATAAAAAGAAAAAAAGTTTTGCCGGTAAAAGATGCCATATACATAGCTTGGCAAATAGCAAAAGGCTTGAAATTCGCGCATGACCGTGGCATTGTGCATAGAGATATAAAACCCTCTAATGTGATGATAATGAAGAATGATGAAGTTTGCATAATAGATTTTGGGATTTCTATAGCAACAGGCTCTCAAAGGCTTACGAGTACAGGCATGACAATGGGGACACCGGAATATATGTCCCCTGAGCAATGCAGAAATGTGAATGTGACCTTGCAAAGCGATATTTACAATTTAGGGATAGTTTTTTACGAAATGCTCGCCGGAGATCCTCCTTTCACAGGTGGTGCCTCGCTTGCCATTTTGAATAAGCACCTGCACGAAAAACCCGAATCGCTGAGAAGAAAAAATCGCAAAGTTCCTGTTGCCTTGGAGAAAATAGTTGATAAATGCCTTGAAAAGAAGATGGAATTGCGTTATGCGAATTTTTCTGAATTCATAGATGATTTGGACACTTTTTCGAGAGGCGATACTCATGCAGCAGCTCCGCAAAAAAATATGATACAAAAACTCTCTATGACTGAACGCATAATGTTTTTGATTTTGTGCATTTTGCCGATATTGTTAATTTTGCTGATTCTCCTTTTGAATTTCAAAAGCTCTCCGGAAATTACGCCTTCAATTGGCTACTTGAGTTCTGGCAAGTCATGGACTATACAGAGCATTGAACCGGATGTTTCCACCGGGCCGCTTTTTGACATGAATTTAAACACCGCTTGGATTGTCCCGAAAAACTCGGCGCAAAGAGCGAACAACGGAATTCTGATGACTATAAAATTTGCAAAGCCCACTTTAATAAACAATTTGGGGATTGCCATAGGAAATCAACATGATTGGGATAATTTTCAAAAATACAGCAAGCCAAAAGAAATTTGGATTCGTTACGCGAATTCCACTGTTAAGGAATATAAAGTAAATGAGCAATCTTCCACGAGGAAAATTTCTTTGGAAGATAAATTGGGCGTTCAATATGTCGCGTGGGTTCCAGTGGAAGTAACCGAGCTTATGTTTGAACTGAAAAGCGTACAAAACGATAATAAAACAGATGATTTAGCAATTTCGGAAATAAGGCTTTTTGGAATGGAGCTATAGACCCCACTTCCCAACATATCCCGTATGCCCGGTTGGATAACCAGCACGCAAATGCCCCGCGCCAACTAAAAAGTTCGAAGTGCTCAAGCTGAACCCAAAACCGAGAATGGGGCCTGGATATGCAAAGGAATTATAAATACCGAAATAACCCAAAGCTATTTTTTGATAGAGACGGAAATTAGTTCTATCCCATTCGTTTATAGGTAATTCCACTCCGAATGAGTAAAGCGTAAAATTTGCCTCACATGCCAAGAGCCATGAAAAAGCGGCAGGGGTTTCTGAAACCAAATGCGTTTTTTGAGTCAATGAAATTTTTGCCCAGTCTTTGTAAAAAAAACTAGCCCCAATTAGAATTTTGTGCTCCTGCCAAGAGCTGTTTTCTGGAATCCAAGATATATCCGCTGTTTCGCTTAACTTGAGAGACAGGAAATTAAATGGCTTAAACCCAATGCTCCCAGAAAACTCGAGTTCTCTGTAGATGGAATCCAAGCTGGCACTGCCAAATCCCACTGCCGCCAAAAAATGCCCGTCGCCCCATGCAAAATCCAGCTTGCCGTTGTAAAAACCGTAAAAAGGTTCGCTATAGCGAAAAGATACCGTGCTTGTTTTTTCCACTTCCCAATTTTCCTCCTCATTCCATATAGCGGGGTTGTTTAAAGAGGGGAGCGTTAGAGCAGAACATTCAAGGGCGAACAATAAAAGCAACCGTTTCATCTACTCCATCTCCTTGCAAATGGATAAAACATGGCCCGTTTTGGCATCCTCGCCATTCGGGAATTTCAATCCACGAATTGCTGGCTTGCGAAAAAGTTTTTTTCAAGAAACCCACCCCGCCCCTATCTATTAGCCTAAGCTCTAATTTAGCCTGCGAATTTATACGAATTCTGAGCATTGCTTTCTTTTTTGAACGTTCCAAAACCCGTTCTGATAACTCCATGACCTTTGTTTGATTATTTGAAATTTTAGGCACAAAACCCGGACTTATCCTCTCTGTGCTCGGGCATTTTACGGGGCGTCCCACTGCTTTGCCCCACATCACGGAATCCAATTTTAAGCCGTTATAGCAAAGCCGCAATGTGTCGTTTGTGTTCTTTAATGCGGAGATGGATATTTGATAGATTGAAATTTCATCTGTTTGCAAAAATTCTGCGAGGTCGGCACCTTGCTTTGTTATTAAAACTGAGCTTTTGCCTTTTATGGAGTCCGCGCTTTTCAGCGGGGTTTTGGCTTTGCAATCGGAAATGCCATTTAATGGAAAAGCTATGTTCGTGCGGTTTGTTATTTCAAACCATTCAGGAATTCCCTCTTCAGGGCAAGGCGCTACCTCCGATATATAAAGCGGAATTCCACCGTAGATGGAAATTATAGAATCCAATGTAAGGGCGGAACCGGAGTTTACATTACCTGCCTCCCCTAGAACCCACTCCCCATTTTCTGTTCTCACAAAGGATTTCCCAGATTTGGGAGCAGGCAGGTATGCGGTGTCGCGGCAAATTCCCGCGCTCAGGTTCCATACGGTTGCACGGCTGTTTGGGAGAGCTGCACCAGCAAGGGGCAAACAGAGCAACCCTTTTTTCACAGGGCAGGCGGCAGGCGCGCCTCTATGCAAAAGAAGTTCCGTAAAAAAAGAATCCGGCGGAACATAAACAGCAAAAGCCTTATTGCTTTCCATCTGTAGATGAATGGTATCCCAAGGGATAACGGGCTCTTCCCATTTTACACTTAGATATTCGCCTTCATTATCTGGCACATCTACAGGGTCTGGGAGAAATTCATAAAAATAGGGGCATTCTGGCAATAAAGCCAAAAAACCCATTATTAAAGGGTTCATAAAAACTCCTGATTTTAGAGTGAAAGCTCCCTGATATCAATTACTCGACTGAGTATTGTTCTGGAAGTATGTAATAAATAGGATTCACAGCCATTCCATTGACCCATACTTCATAATGAAGGTGGTGACCTGTTGTACGCCCTGTGTTCCCAATGTAGCCTATAACATCAAATCTGTTGATTATCTGACCTTCTTTTACAAAAGGTTTTTCCATGTGACCATAGCGAGTCACTATGCCATTTCCGTGGTCTATGGATACATATCTTCCCATTGTTTCGCTGGTTGAAACCAAATCAACTCGTCCATTCGCCGGAGCGCGAATAGTTGTCCACTTTGGGGCAGTCATATCTATGCCTTGATGCATCTTTTCCGTTTCACCGGTTACCGGATGAGTGCGAAAGCCAAATGGCGAACTCAAAAAGAAGTTAGAAACTGGCGTAATCGAAGGAGTGTGCTGTAAATTTCCGTGCAATCGCTCTATGTAGAGCTGCAAACCCAAATAGGAATTATTCAAACGGTCAATTTTTGCATTTATTTTTTGGAATCTGTCTGCTATAGTTGATTTTAACTTTTTTATAGGAACCGCAGACCACACGAGCGAGCTTTCAGGGAAGATTGAGCCACCAAAACCCATCTCTCGCATATTGGTATCCGGTACCACAAGCCCGTATTTTGCATAAAGCAAATCTTCGTTGCTGTAAGATCTGGATATTTTAATGTCCACGGAATCTATTTTTGCATTTATATCCTGAAGCCTTGAGTAGAGGCGATTTTTTTGTTCCTGAGCGGCTTCCATAAAGTGCTGGTAAGTCCAATAGGCGAATAAATTTATGACGAGAATCAGCATAGAGAGCTGCACTAGCCGCTTAAATAGACCAACAAAAAACAGCAAAAATCTAGGAAAACGCAACTGCATCGAGACAGGCGAATTCTCCAAATTTATATGTGCGCGTACGAGATTCATCACTAGGTTAAATAATATAGCAAATTAAATGCCAATATTCATGTTAAAAATGGGATTTGCATGATTTTCCAAGTCCTCATCACTTCGCAAACGCAGGTTTTTGTCAAAATTTAGCCTCAGGGGGGCACCTTTTAAGCCAAACTCTTCAAAAAATGTTTTTAACAAATATCTTTTATAAGCCTCATCCACTAAGTCCGGGTAGGGGGTCTCAACGGTTATCACTGGGGGGTTGGTCAAGATTTGGCAGGCTCTCTTGAGCGGCACGGAATGCCCACCCCGGGAGTGGTGGGGATTCCTTTGGGTGGCGGTTTTAAAGGTTTCCGCAACCCTTTCCCTGCCTATAACGCGCTTGCAGTTCGCATAAACCGTTTGAATCTCCTGAAGTAGCCTATGTACCCGTAGACCTTCCAACGCGCTTATGGAGATAACAGGCACCCATTCAAAGAGCGGGTCTTTTTCCCTGATTTCCTTTACAATCAAATCAAAACTTTTTGAATCCTTGTTCTCCAAAATATCCCACTTGTTAATCGCCAAAATCAATCCTTTGCCAGCTTTGCGAATTTCCGTTATTATGCGCAAATCCTGAATTTCAAAACCCCTAGTCGTATCCAGTAGCAGCACAACAACGTCCGAGCGGCGAATGCTCTCTATTGTTCGCATATTGCTGAAAATTTCCACCTCGTCTTTCTGTTTTGCGACCTTGGCTTTTTTGCGAAGCCCTGCGGTGTCCGTGACCTTGAAATTAACCCCGTTGTATTTAAAATAGCAGTCTATGGAGTCCCTTGTGGTGCCAGGTATGTCGGAGACCACAACCCTCTCCTCACCGAGTATCTTGTTCAGCAAGGTACTTTTGCCAACATTCGGGCGCCCTAATATGGCAAATGAAATTGCAGCGTCTTCTCCCGTGGCTTTTCCATTTTTAGGGAGATGCAAAACAACCTCGTCCAGCAGGCTCAAGACTGCATAGCCGGTCAATGCGCTGACGGTTCTTGGCGTACCCATTCCGAGTTTCAAAAATGCAAAGCTCTCTGTGCGGTCGGCAGCCTCTTCGCTTTTGTTCGCAACCAGAATAACCGGTTTTTCCGTTTTTAGAATGTGCTTTGCAAATTGCTGGTCAAGCGTGGTGATTCCAACCCGTATATCCACCATAAAAAGAATCAAATCCGCCTCGTTTACCGCTGCAAAAATCTGCTCCCTAACGGAATCCGCCAAAACGTCAATTTGCTCGTCCGTCATAAAGCCACCTGTGTCCACAAGGGTGAACTTTGTCCCTTGCCACTCAGCTTCCTGATAGTGGCGGTCTCTGGTAACGCCCTCGCGGTCGCTTACAACGGCGGCTCTACGCCCTAAAATGCGGTTGAACAAACTTGACTTGCCAACATTCGGGCGTCCCACTATGCAAACTATCGGGAAGGTTGACATTTCTAGGCATTAGTCAAGCTGAAACCAGATTGAAGATTTTTTCAGTGAAAGCAAAAAATCTTTATCGCGCATAAATGAGAGACTGCCTTTTTTTGCCTTTAAAGCCCTTTCCATCACTTCTGCAAAAGCACTCAACTTGTTAAGAGTTTCATCTACGTTCAGAGTGAAAATGCCTGGATCGAACAAAAAAGCAAACACACATACAAATATATTTGCAAATTCGTCTGGCGCATCGCAATCAAGAACACCTTCTTCAACACCTTGTTTCAGGATTTTTGAAAGTATAGGCGTTATGCTTTCCACAAGCAAGGCAAGCACTTTTTGATGCATATCCATATTTTGCGGCAGATGCAAGTAACTGTCTAAGCTGAGCCCCAAAGCTTGGTCGTAATAGGTTTTGAACAAGGCTTTTAGTTTTTCCATGGCCTTAATTTCAGTTTCCGGTATGTTTTGGCAACGTTCAACAAAGCCACCGAAAGTTCTGAAATAAAGGTCCATCTCTATTTCCCTCTTTGACCTATAGTAATAGTAAACGCTGCCTTTGCCGATACCAGCCACTTTGGCTATCTCATCTACAGAACAACCCTCCGCATTACCGTCGCTAATAATCTTTTCCATAGCGTCCAAAATGAGCGCTTTTTTATCTTTTCGTTTCCCCATAGATGGGAATATAGAAAATTTTTCCCATTATAGGGTGTTGTTCCATCATAAGCCATCCCTCAGGGGTAAGGTAAAAAAGAAAATATACAAAAAAATGACAAAATATTTCATAAGCCGTTCCTCAGGGGTAAGGTTACCGGATTTATGACAATGCCTCCTCTAGTAGCAAGTGCACGCATACGTATTTCAGGATTCCCTAAGGGATAATATAAAAATCTAAGTCAATTTTTTTTATATTTAGATACATAAATAAGAAACTATGCTTTTCAACTCCCTCACATTCGCTTTTTTCTTGCCGACAGTGTTCTTGCTTTATTGGTTTGTATTTCAGCGGGATTTGAAGATTCAAAATATTTTTGTTATTGCCGCTTCTTATGTTTTCTATGGCTGGTGGGACTGGCGTTTTTTGATACTTATAATTTTTACCAGTTTTTGCAGTTGGGGTTGCGGGTTGCTGATGCAACGTTTTGATTCATCTTCTCGTAGCTTTATAAATATCAGTAACATAGTATTGAATTTAGGGATTTTAGGAATTTTCAAGTATTACAATTTCTTTATCGAAAGTTTCTTATCCGCTTTTGTATCTGTAGGTATTCACTTTCAACCTAGTACGCTGAAGATCATCCTACCTGTAGGTATTTCATTTTATACTTTTCAGGCATTAAGCTATTCCATTGATGTTTATAAAAAACGCATTGAACCTACAAAAGATATCATTGCTTTTTTCGCGTTTATAAGTTTTTTTCCGCTCTTGGTTGCGGGGCCTATAGAAAGGGCAAGAAATCTACTGCCGCAGTTTTGTCAAAAGCGAGTTTTTGATTACGAAAAAGCAACAGATGGAATGAGACAAATACTTTGGGGACTTTTTAAGAAAACTGTGATAGCGGATAACTGTGCAACTTATGTGAATTATGTTTTTGAAAACTACCAAAATCAAACAGGTAGTACTTTGCTGTGCGGTGCAATTTTCTTTGCTTTTCAAATTTACTGCGACTTTTCAGGCTATTCCGATATTGCCATAGGTACAGGTAGATTGTTCGGCATTAGTGCAATGCGTAACTTTAATTTTCCATATTTTGCAAGGGATATAGCGGAATTCTGGCGAAGATGGCACATATCGCTTACAACTTGGTTTCGCGATTATGTTTATATTCCTTTGGGTGGTAGCCGGGTTTCAAAGCTGAAAATTATTCGCAATACACTAGCTATCTTTCTGCTGAGTGGCTTATGGCATGGTGCGAACTCAACATTCTTGGCGTGGGGTTTGTTCCACGCAACTTTGTTTTTGCCTTTTATTCTGCTGGGGAAAAACAGGAAATATACGGACACAATTGCAGAAGGAAAACTATTGCCGAGCCTTAGAGAAGTTTTTCAAATTATCTTTACCTTTCTGCTTGTTTCTATTGGCTGGGTGTTTTTCAGGGCAGAAAACATTGAGCAGGCTATCCTATATTTGCAAGGAATATTTGATATGAGCTTTTTTAGCGTACCTAAGATTAGGCGTTTTAGCCATTTTGAATTGGTAAAAATTTGCTTGGTGATAATGTTTGCGATGGAATGGTTACAAAGAAACAAACAGCATGGGTTGGATATAGCAAGGATAAATCCGTGGTTAAGGCGCATTATTTATACTCTCATGATTTTTAGCATAATTTTTTATACGGGTGAAAATGAGCAATTTATTTACTTTCAATTTTGAGGAATAGATGAAATGAAAAAGTTTATTATAAAATCACTATTTTACATTGTTCCTTTTTTCTGTTTTTATGGTGTGTATAGAATTGTAGATAAGAATACCACAGGAGATATTGGCAGATTGGGAAAAATTTTTTTTGAAGAAGAGTATGTTCAGTATTTAGAAAAGAATTATTTAACAGATAACCTAACAATAGATACACTTATTACTTCTTATGAAAAATTGCAAATTGACGATGCTTCAGATGTCTGTACTATTGGCGATTCATTTAGCAGTCTAGGAATGTTTGGCTATCAAAATTATTTAGCGCATTTGCTAGGATTTAAAATAATAAATATTCTTAAAATAGATGATAATCAGTTAAATACGGCTATAGCATTGATTAACAGTAAAATTATTGATAATTCGAATTGTCGAATATTTATATTAAGTAACGTAGATAGATTAACCATTAATCGACTAACCGATATTGATTTTGAAATGCTATACAAAAAGCCGCTTAAAATAGATGATAATCAAGATAGTAAGAATACTAAAATTTCTTTAAATGATTTGTTCTCATTCATAAGATTAAAGTTCGGTTATGATAATCCTATATTAAAGCACAGTTTAAAACAGGAATGCTTTACGCATGACCGCTTTTCAAAAACTTTGTTTAATTATAAAGGTGATATGAATTTTTTAAAAACATCAAAAATTGATATAGCAAAAGCCAAAGAAAATCTTATTCTATTGAATAAAAAATTCTCAGAAAAAGGAATTAAATTGATATTTTTAATTGCAGCCGATAAATACGATGTCTATAGACCTTTTATGGTAGGTAATTCTTTGCCTATTGATACAACAACTGATGAGTTGTCAAATATTCCTGACGTTTTTGTTATAAATACAAAGCCAATGCTTCAAGAAATGGTGCAAAAAGGCGAAAAAGATGTGTATATGATAAATGACACCCACTGGTCGTATAAAGCGAGCGAGGCTGTAGCACGTGAACTTGCTCACGCCATTGATTCATTGGGATTTTGAGAATTTTATAACTGCTTCATGCCGCGCATTTTGCTACGCAGCCACGCGCCAATTTCTTCCACCGGATGTTGCCTTATTGCTGTATTCACCTCAATCAGGCGGCGGTTATCCACCCTGTTGGACTTACCTTCGTTGAACACGGCTCCTATTACCTCTTTGCCCTGCGCCTGCATAAAATTTTCCAAGAGCGGAACGCAACTATTTGCAAACAGATAGCAACCATACTCAGCAGTGTCGGAGATAACTCTGTTCATTTCGTAAAGTTTTTTGCGTGCGATTAAATTCGCTATCAGCGGTGTTTCGTGCAAGGATTCGTAGTAGGCAGAGGCTGGTTTCATTCCTGCGCTCACCATTGTCTCAAACGCCAGCTCAACGCCAGCCTTCACCATTGCAACTATCAAAACGCCCCTGTCAAAGTATTCTTGTTCCGTGATTTGAGTGCTTGCCGCGGCAGTTTTCTCAAAGGTTGTTTTGCCAGTCGCTTCGCGCCAGGCCAGCAATTTTTTGTCTCCATCTGCCCAGTCCTTCATCATTGTGGAAGAGAACTCGCCAGAGATGATATCGTCTTGGTGCTTTTGGTAAAGGGGTTTCATTATGGTTTTCAATTCTTCGGAAAGATCAAAAGCCCTTATTTTAGCCGGATTTGAGAGCCTGTCCATCATATTGGTTATGCCGCCTTGTTTAAGGGCCTCAGACACAGTTTCCCAACCAAACTGCAAAAACTTGGATGCATAGGCTGGTTCTACCCCGAGCTGAACCATGCGGTCAAAGCAGAGCAGGGTACCTGTTTGGAGCATTCCGCACAAAATGGTCTGTTCGCCCATCAAATCGCTTTTAACCTCAGCGATGAACGAGCTTTCCAAGACGCCGGCACGGTCGCTACCAAGCCCAACAGCATAAGCTTTTGCATAGTCTAAACCTTTACCCTCCGGGTCGTTTTCTCTTTTAACAGCAATCAAGGCAGGCATTCCAAAACCGCGTACATACTCTGCACGTACCTCGGAGCCTGGTCCCTTTGGGGCAACCATTATAACGGTGATGTCTTCTCTTATCTGCATACCCTCTTCCACAATGTTGAATCCGTGGCTGTAAAGGAGGGCGGAGCCTTTTTTCATCAAAGGCATAATTTCCGTCACAACTTTGGAGTGTTGTTTGTCCGGTGTTAGGTTGCAAACTAAGTCCGCTGTGGGAATTAAATCTTTGTATATGCCAGCCTTGAATCCGTTTTCGGTTGCGTTTGTATAGCTAGCTCTTTTCTCATCTATGGCGGATTGCCTTAGAGCAAACGATACGTCTAAACCGCTGTCTCTCAAGTTCAGCCCTTGGTGCAAGCCCTGCGCACCTGCGCCTATAATTACGATTTTTTTATCTTTGAGCGCTTCCACGCCACGGGCAAATTCCGAAGCGTCCATAAAACGGCATTTGCCTAATTCTTCCAGCTGTATGCGCAAGGGCAATGTATTGAAGTAGTTCATCTGAGCCTCTCTTTGAAGGAGAGATAATATAGAAAATATATAGAAAATAACGTGGCATTTTCTATTTTACAAGTGTGTTTGGAGTAATTCAAAAAAAGGGCAATGAGGATAAGCTCAGTGGCAAGGTAATAGGCTATGTGAAAATCCCAAAACCTAGCGAAGGCGAATACGAACCTCCTTTTGATGTTCTTGTTAGCCCTGATGGGATTCTAGCCATACAGGGTGACTATTCAAAAAACCCAGATTTTGAATCTTTTCGCAATACCATGCCCAGAGGGTTGCAGGAAATTTTAAAACAAATACTTGAAGATGATGAGATAAAGGAAAATCTGGATAAAGCAAAAAAGATAAGCGTGAGCGTTTTTCCGAGAAAAGGAAGGATGGGCGATTTTTTCCCAGTGCCCGCGCAGCTCATGTCGTTTCAGTCGGAAGATGCGTTGTTAAACGAAGACGGTGACATATACTTTTTAGGCGAATTTTCTTCACTTGGCAGCGCGCATTTATTCTTAACCGGTTTTCCCATACTTTACCAATCAAAGTACAGGGAGCAAACCGAGCAGGAAAATGAAAAGGAAGTTGACGAACTTTTGTCGGAAATAGGCAGTGGAAAACCTGTTCCAAAAAAGAAAACAGACGAAAGCCTGAGTATAAGTTTAGAAGGGGATTTAAGCGGCTACAAAGGCAATTTGCTGGAATTGCTCGGTACGCAGATTTTGCCAAAGATAATGTATGCAATAGAGGAAAACGATTCGGAAATTTTCAATACCGGTTTGAACTCTTTCCATCGCTTTATGCGTACATATCCGCATCAGCAAGATGTTGATAAGATGATTGCCATTTTGCGGGATATAAACGAAAAAAAACATGCCAGTTCCAGCGACTCAAAAAATCTCGCTTTGCTCTGCCAAAAGATGAGTGCTTTACATCATGAGGAATTTGAAAGATTGCCGGCAATACAGAAGGAATTGGAGGCGCTCGTTGAAAGCTGAGAGATGTGAAATTGAGGGACTTTTAATAATTGAGCCGGATGTGTTTCCAGACTCACGTGGTTGGTTTTATGAATCTTATAATGTGGAAAAGTTTAAAGCCCTTGGCATAAGTACCGTTTTTGTTCAAGACAATCACAGCCGTTCCGTTAAAAATACTTTGCGCGGTTTGCATTACCAAAAAAAACCTGGGCAGGAAAAACTTGTTCGCTGTACGCATGGCAAAATTTGGGATGTGGCGGTTGATATTCGCAAGGGTAGCGCGACTTACGGCAAGT
Source organism: Candidatus Fibrimonadaceae bacterium (assembly GCA_031281265.1). Classification (GTDB taxonomy): domain Bacteria; phylum Fibrobacterota; class Fibrobacteria; order Fibrobacterales; family Fibrobacteraceae; genus Fibrimonas. The sequence continues at coordinate 2,791 of JAITFO010000016.1, read as the reverse complement.
GGCATGCTGTTGAGTTGAGCGAAGAGAATAAAAAAATGTTTTATATCCCCATAGGTTTTGCTCACGGATTTTGTGTGCTTTCTGACTTTGCCGAGGTTCAGTACAAATGCAGCTCCGTTTACAACGGAGCTGAGGAAGCAGGCTACGCTTGGGATTGCCCAAAAATAGCCGTCAAATGGCCAACCGAAGAACCTATTTTAAGCAAAAGGGATTTGCAGAATCCAGGATTGGAAGATACTTAGACTCGGGAATTTTACTATATTTAAATCTCATTTCACCCATCCATAACAGGAGAAACATAATGAAAGCATTCAAGTTCACGCTTTTAACCCTCACTCTGCTACCTTTGATGGCAGTGGCTGCCCCAACCACATCTTCGGTCAAAGCGGCTGCACAGGAGCTATCCAAGAAAAAAGAATATTCTGCTTTCCCAAGCGTTCCAAGCAAAAAAGACATAGAAAACAAGGCAAAAGCCGAAGCAGAAGCGGAGAAGAAAAAAGCCGAAGCTGCGGTGAAAGCCGAAGCAGATGCGAAGAAGCAAGCTGCTGAAGCTGCAGTGCAAGCCAAAGTGGATTCAGTCGCTACCCAAGCCACAGATGCCGTAGTTGGCAAAACCAAAGAAGCTGTGGCCCCTGTGGATTCTGCTGTAACAAAAGTGCTTAATGTTCCTGAAACAGGCAAATCAAAGAAAAAGTAAATTTTAAGCTTACGCTTCCGGTGTTTCTACCGCTACGCCTGTAGCTTCTACCGGAGCGTGGACTTTGCGTTCCACAATGCGGGCAGCTTTACCACGAAGGTTGCGCATATAGAAAATGCGGGCTTGGCGAACGTCGCCGTGCGTATCGGTGGTTATTGAATCTATTATTGGGGAGTGTATTTGGAAAATACGCTCAACGCCAATTCCGCTGGAAATTTTGCGAACTGTTACGGAAGCACTTACGCCCGTACCTTTGCGCTGGATAACCACGCCTTTGAAAGGCTGAATACGGTTTTTTGCCTTGCCATCTGCGGTTTTTTCTTGAATTTTAACATTTATAGTAACGGTATCGCCCGCGCGGAAATCGAAAGCGTCTTTCTTTTTACTTTCCTGATGTATAGCTTGAATGTTAAGCTTGGACATAAAAACCTCAAAAATTGGACTATAAATATAGAAAAAATTCCCGGGTTTGTCAAGTCCCCCCCTGTTTTTTTGTAAATTTCAACGGGAAAATGCATAAGGAATTTGAGTGGATAAATAGCCTAGTTTCAAAGGCTGGAGCGTTGGCAAGTGGGGTTGGCGATGATGCTTTTGTCTTTGGCAAGTATTTGATTTCTACCGATATGTCTGTGGAGGGCACGCATTTTAGGCTGGATTGGAGCACTCCTTCGCAGGCGGTGGAAAAGTGCCTGCTCTCCAACTTTTCCGACATAAACGCTATGGGCGGCACCTCTTGCGCAATTCTCTTTTCGGTTTGCATGAACAAAAAATGGAGCAAAAAAATACGGGACGAAATTGCAGAAGCAACGGTGAAGATTTGCAAAAAGCACAAAGTTAGAATTTTAGGCGGAGATACCACAGGTGGGAATTTAGGAGTTTTTTCAGTAACGGTTTTTGGCAAAGCGAAAGGCAAAATTTTATTGAGAAGCGCGGCAAAAGCTGGCGATGATGTGTGGCTCGCAGGCTCGCCAAGCGGTTTAGAAATAGGTCCAATAACCGTAAATCCACCACTTAACTTAGGAAAAGAACTTGCAAAAATAAAAGGCATTGGAGCTTGCATAGATACAAGCGATTCCATTGCGGAGAGTTTGCAGCACATATCTGAGCAATCAAAGGTTCGCTTGGAAGTGGAAAAAATGGAAAATGCTATTTTGCAAAGCGCAGAGGATTTTTGCCTGTTGTTCACGGCAAGAGAGTCGGCGAGGGGGAGCATTTTAAAATTGGCAAAGAAATTTTCAAACAAATTTCCCATAAATAAAATAGGCAAAGCAAAAAAGGGAAGCGGCATTTTTTTAGAAGGAAAGAAAATTGAGGTTAAGGGATGGCAACATTTTTAGCAAAATTGGTACCATTCTGCATATTTCTCCTCTCTTGCGAACCCAACCGCTTGGAGGTGATGGAGGTTTATGACAACAACGCCAAAAAAGAAGCCTACGAAGTTTCGCCAGAGGGCGAAAAGAAGGTGTTTTATTCCTGGCATAGGAACGGCATAAAGGCGGAAGAAATGCCGTTTGCAAACGGCGTTCCGCACGGGGCTTACCGCAAATGGAGTGGGACTGGTTTTATAACTGAAAGCGGTAGCTACAAAGATTCCTTGCGTGAGGGCAAATGGACATTTTTTGCAAAGGAAAAAGTGCCGTATGTACAGGGTTCCTATAAAAATGGCTTGAAGCAGGGCAAATGGACTACATTCGATGAAAAAGGAAAAATAGCTGGCGAGCAATTCTTCAAAGACGATTCCGCGATAGGAACTTGGAGAAAATTTTACAACGATGTTCTGATTGAGGAAAATTCCTGCCATTCCTCAAATCAAACGGGTTATTTCAAAACGTATTCAAATGAAGGCAAAGCTCAAATCTACCAGGAGTGTCGCTACGGAAAGCTAAATGGAGTTTTTATGTCTTATTACCCCGGAGGTTCCCTGCATAAAGTTGGGCATTTTAAGGACGGGTTAAAAAACGGTTTGTGGGTTGAGTATTTTGCAAAGGGAAATTTGCGGAAAATTGAGAACTGGGCTTTTGCTATGCGAGACGGAGAGTGGGCGCGTTTTAACGAAACTGGCGAGGTTCTTGCAAGGGCGGAATTTATGGACGG
>JAITFO010000073.1 GCA_031281265.1 Candidatus Fibrimonadaceae bacterium | reverse complement strand
CGTTCCAAATATGTGCGAATGTATGAATCATAAAAATCCCTACGGCTTTTTCCATCTCTATAAACAACATCTGGGTATGAGCCTTGCCATATTACCTTGAATGTATTTGGTATATTGCGTCTTTTAAGTTTGGCGGGCGGGCGTTCCGAAGGCAAAAAAGGCTTTTGCTTTAGCCCAATTCCTTCACGTTCATAAATTGATAAACCGAGCATATCAATGATTACTACCCTGCCAGCTAAGGATTCAGAGATATTCTCCATCATATTGTATTGCTGTGAACCAGTCATCCAAACTTGTCCGCGTTTATCGGAAGCATCTGCGAGCATTTTGACATAAGGGAATAGTTCCTTGGCGTATTGAATTTCGTCAATAATAACTGGAGGAGAATGTGTTTCCAAAAAGCCTCTGGGGTCGGTTTTTGCAAAAGCGAGGTCAGCTTTATTGTCCATAGTCACATATTTGCGTTCCGCGGTTTTAGCGTGTTTTAAGAGAGTTGTTTTGCCTACTTGCCGAGGTCCATTTATGAGCAATACTTTATCGCTCCCAGATACCCGCAAAATCTCTGGAGTTAAGGTTCGTTTAAGATATTTTATGCCTGCCATTTGGATAATATAGAAATATAAAAAGGCGTAAATCTAAAGTCGGAGTTTAGATTTACGCCTTTTTTAAGCATTCACCATAACATAAATAGTGAATACGCTCTCGGTTCTTTCTATGGAAATATGGCCACCATAACGCTCTGCAATTGCCTTAACGCTCCGCAAGTTAGCGTTTTCGCTAACAACGCCGTCAAAGCTGTTTTCTACCTTTATCGCTATACGCTGCCCACCTGTTTTTATAGCTAAATCTATTTCTCTGCCCTTCTCCAATTTTTTGCAGGCTTCCAAAGCATTTTCCAATAGGTTGCATAAAATTATGCAAGTATCATAACGGGGTATGGAAAACTGGTTGGGCAACGCAATTTTGATATTATATTCTATGTTGAGTTTCTCGCAATCTTTGGCATAGCTGGTGAGCAATGAATTGACTGCGTGGTCTGTGCAGTAATAATGCAGCCCGCTTTCTGGTATCCGTTTTTTTATCTCTGTTAAATACAGCTTAGTTTTTTCTATATCGCCTGTTTGCAGTAATTCATCAATCTTTTTAAGATAGTATTTGAAATCATGGCGCAAGGAGCTCAGAGTTTCGTACATTTCTGTCATTTTTTGATAGTGCGCTCGCTCGTCAGATATAATGCAACGTGCAAATTCAGCTTCGGCTTTGTATATCTTTATGGTTTTGTTCAACCTGCGTATAAAAAAAGCTAAAATCGCAAGCACTACAATAATGGCAATGACTATTAGGATAAGTTTCATATGAACATCCACTTAGTTATTTTATCCTTGACTTGCCAGTAGCTTCTGGAAATAGGAATTTTAGAGCCGTTTTTCATAGTCAGCTCGTTTCTTTTCATTGTCATTATTTCGTTTAGGTTCACTATATACGAGCGATGGCATTTTGCAAACCTGCTGTCTACCAGTAGCTGCTCTTCTACATCGCCAAAGACGGTATACATCTTGATTATGGATTTATCCAGCAACTTGATATATACGGTATGGTTTATGACTTCAACGTGGGAAATATCGCGAAACAGAACAAATCTTGCAAATTCCTGTGTCGCTATGGATAATCCAGCTTTATCCGCTTTTTCTTTAGACTTTTTTAGCTTGCTCATTACATTGCTCACTTTTTCGCCAGTCAAAGGTTTGAGCAAATAGTCAAAAGCCTGAACCTGATAAGACTGGCTGGCAAAATCGTTGGAAGTGGTTAGAAAAACAATATCATTTGCAAAATTATTCTCGCGCAGTTTTTCCGCCAGCTTTATTCCATTCATTTTAGGCATTATTATATCTAGAAAACACGCATCTATGTTCACGCCAGAGCGAAAATAATCAAGAGCTTGCGAAGGGCAGGTGAAGGCCTTTGTTTGACCATCAAAGCCAGACTGGGCAATCAAGGCTACCAGTCTATCTGCATCTTCTTTCATATCATCGCATATAAGAATGTTCATTTTTCTCCTCTTACCTCTGAATGGCAATTGAACCGGATGTCACCCAACCCGCTACACTGCCAGATATCACAGGAGTCCAGCCGTTGGAATTGCTCCCTGTTACAGTTAGAACTTCGCCCTTTTTCAATAATTTAAGAGTGCCGCTACCTGCGGACGGTCCTGCATATAATATCAGGCTATTTGTCGTCACATTTGCAAGTGCTGCTAAATTCTTAATGGTTACTAAATAGGAACTTACATAACCTGTGGTGTTGCCAAATTTTACAGGAGTCCAGCCATTGGCAGAAGGCCCTGTTACGGCAAGGCTGTCGCCTTTGTTCAAAACTTTAAGGGTGGTGCTGTTTGTGAATGGTCCTGATTGCAAAACTAATTTATTTGCTTTTACAATGGCAACTTGTTTTGTAACGGATATTAAAGAAGATAAAACATGACCTATGGAATTTTCAGCTCTTACAAGTGTCCAGTTGTTGGTGGAATTCCCTAACACTATTAAGGAATCGCCTTTTTTAAGGGCTTTAACCACTGCGCCAGTGTTTGCCGGAGTTTTACGCATAATTATCGCATCTGATGATACAGTGGCTATCATTGGCTCAATTACCGCAGGTGGTTCATTGAAAAAGCCAACTGCGCCTGCAACGGATAAACCGAGCATAATCAAGAGCTTAATAGGTCTGTAACCATAATCTCGATTAAATGCAATATAGATAATTATTAGATAACTGAATAAAAATACCCCTGCTGATGCTAAAGCATTATATAGCGTTTCCAGTTCATACACTCTTTCAAATAAAGCCCAACTGCCCAGAGCAATGCCCGCTGCTAATATACCGCTAAAAATATAAGATGAAGTTTCGTAATCCATACTCTCAGCTATATCATCAATGGTGTCAAGGATTTTTGTTATAATCCCTTTTATAATTCCATAAATGAATTTAAATATAGTTCTTAACACGAGCAAAACCCTTGTTATAACCGAAGGATTTAGCAAGCGCATAATCCTCATATCGGCATCGGTTTTATTCGATTTTTTTGCCATGTGTTTATAGGCTATATTCATAGACTCTTTGTCTGCGCCTAGCTCAACCAGCGTTTTTATTAGCATACCGTTATTTGCTTCTAGCGCATTGAGAAGGGTTGTTTTGCCGTCTCCCGAAAGAGCGTTGACATCTGCACCTAGCTTAACCAAAAGACCCATAAGTTCCAGAACCGCGTCTTCGCCGTGTTTGTCGCTTATGTCTTTGAAATAAGATGCTATAAAATCCAGAGGGGTTTTATGCTGTGCGTCTGCACCGAGCGTTTTGTTGAGAGAGAGTTTCTGAGCTACATAGGTTTCAAAGAAATCGGAACGTCCCGGATACCCACTGATAAAAGTACGCAGAGAAAGAGAAGCGTATTGTTCCCAATTGCTACCCGCAAGTTCTTTGAAGTCCAGATAAGGCAATAAACCGAGGAGGGTGAACATTCCCTCTGGCGACTGCTTTATGTCAAAGTTGACTTTGTAAATTGCCATTAGCCATACCTGCAAAAGGGAATCCGTTTCCATTGCGGCTTTTTTGATAAGTTCTCTCTGCGTTTCGTTTTCTTCCTGCTTTAATTCTTCGGGGCTTACATACTTTTTTGAACCTATGGTAATGCATCTATCCTGTAATTCCACGCATACCATTGCGAGTGCACGTTGTGGGTTATACCCCGATTCCGTAAAGAATTTGAGGAACATATTAGACGCGCTCGCTCCTTTTGCTCCTTCAACAGCCGTGAGATACAGATATAGGCGGGAGTTAGGGTTTTTGAGGTCTTCCATATAATACGCAGATTCTGCCATAAGTACCTGTGCTATCTCTTCCAAGTTAGTACAGGTTTTGCGCCCTTTGCTCACCCACGGGCGGCTGGGGTCAATGTTGTAAATTGCGGAGTAATAGCCAGCTTGTTTATCATTTGCGTAGGTTTTGGCGATTTCTCTTATTTCTTCGGCACGGAGTTTTCTTCCTGCCTTTTCAAACCAAGCTGCTGCAATGCCGGAGTACAGGATTTTTTCCCCTTGTTCGGGGTACTTTTCCATAAGAGCGGCAAGTTCTTTTGGGTTGGAATAGCTTTCGTTTTCATTGAACATTTCCCGTTCATAAATCTGAGATGTTTTTCCTGCGGCTTGGAGCGGTTGCCCTTGAAGCCATTGCTGTATTTGCTTGTCTCCCCAGCGATCGCTCCGTCCTTTTATAAGCCCTTGTATAAGCGTTTTGCAGTCTTCGGGCATATCGGCAGGGAAGTCAATGTCTCCATCGTCTATCCTATTGCTCAGTTCAATTGCTGGAATATTCTTGAACGGTTTTTCGCCCATCCACATTTCTAGCATTGTTACACCCAGCGAATAATAATCGGCGGCTGGGGTGGCAATAACAAAATCTTCGCGAGGTTTGAGTGCTAATTCAGGAGCGCCGTATAACTTGGTTTGGTTTATAGATACTTTGGCTCTTTTTTTATCTTTTTCCATTATGCTTGAAATGCCAAAATCGGCGAGGATTATTTTTGTCTTTTTTACATCTTTGAAAAAAATGTTATCCGGTTTTAAGTCTTGATAAATTACATTGTATTCTCCGTGCAATTGTAGCAAACCTTCGTTTATCATTTTGACGATGTTTTTTAATTTCTTTTCGTCACGTATTGGATTTGCCTTTAAATATTCGTCTAGGGTTCCACCTTCGGCTAGTTCCAGAATTTCATAATCTTGGTCGTTGTATTTGCCAAAATCTATCACTTTCACAATGCGGTCGTGGGGGTTGTTTTTTATTCTGTTGATGATTTCCCTTGCATTGTCGCTCATAGGCGTGTTGCTTTTGTAGTGCTTTAAAACAAAAGGTTTGTGGTCTATTTTTATTTTATAAACCACAGCTTCGCCAGAAGATTTGGAAAATTGGCTTTCAATGGTGCAGTTTTTGCCATTCAAAACAATTGTCTGCCCCTGACTTAGCACAACGCCAGACATTCCCGCTACGCTCGGTGCTGCGCCCACCGATACCTGTATGGTTTTATCATCGTCAATCCGCACGGTTTTGTCGTCATCAACTCGCACAGTTTTGTCGTCGTCATTCATAATTGCTCCTCCGCATTACACGTTTTTATGGTGATTATTGAAATGTTATCTTTTCCGCCTGCCGCTTTTGCTAGTGCCAGCAGTTTTTTGGCGTAGGCTTCGTTAGGCTCCGTTTCTGGGAGCAAAAGCGCATCTATTATATCACCGACCGAAACAATGCCGTGTAAGCCATCGGAACATAAGAGATAAATATCGTTATTTATAAAAGGCTGTTCTATTTCAGCGAATTCTATAAAAGTGTTTTTGCCACCGCCCAAAGAGTTTGTTATCATATTGGTAGGGGCATTTGGTTGGTTGCCAGATTCCCTGAGCGAATGGTCCATTGTAAGGCGGCGCAAGCCGCCGTCTCTCATCAAATAAATACGCGAGTCTCCCGCGTGAAAACGAAATGTTTTTGTTTTATA
>JAITFO010000014.1 GCA_031281265.1 Candidatus Fibrimonadaceae bacterium | reverse complement strand
CCTTTCAAATGGGCTTTAAGAAACTCCAACCCAGTTTGGTTTTTTATAGGTCTAGCTGCGCTGATTATTTGCCCGCTTGCATCTATAACGCTTCTTGCAAAACGGAATAACGCCGCATTAGGATATAAATTTAGGGTTTTATAAAATTCTTCCACGCAGTTTGGCTCCATGATATCGTCATCTGAAAAAAGACATACCCATTCTTCCTTTACCGATTCCAAACATCTGTGCCAATGCCCTACTAGATCGTGCCCACCCATATTTTCGCCAAATCTCGTATAATGAAAATCGGGGAAATCATCAGAAATGGATTTGATTTCTTCTGGAGCTGCATCGTCAAAAATATAACATTGGAAATTTTTATTTGTCTGCGCTGCAACGGAATTGAGCGCAAGGCGAAAAAATTGCGGTCTCCAGGCGGGAATTACGATTGCCAACGCCTCTGCCACCTATCCCTCTTTTGCTTTGCTGAACACGCTGCCCAGCAAATCGCCAACCGCATCAGTTATAAAACCGCCAACAGCTCTAACCGTTCCCCACGGGTCTGCCCTGAGCTTTGACTCCTGCACGCCCACCATGTAAAACAAACCGTCCAAGGCTCTGCCAGTCGCGTATTTTGATAAATCACCGGAAAGATCTGCCCCTAAGTTATCATAAGGCAATCCAGGCAATTTAACTTTACGACTTTCCGGTAAACTAGAGTTATAAACATTAAGGGTACTAGTAACTCCAGATGAAATAATAGCAGATTTATAGGCATTTGCGAATGAATTATAATTAGATGCTACAGGGCCCCAAAATTCGTTTAGATGTAGCTCGTTTAAGCAACTTTCCAATATGCCACCAAAAACTCCTTGCAACTCGGTTTTTGTCTTGTCTCTTAAATAGGAAGTGGCTGCAATACTATCATTCCCAAACAAAATGCTACGCGCATTGCTAAACGACATTTCAAAAATAGCATCTCTAAACAGGTCAACAGATTTTGGAGCTGCTCTCTCGGCTCCCATATTCAAAGTGTCTTTTATTCTACTACCCAAACCGCTTAAATTGGAAAAATTCAACGAAGCAGATTGTGCAGGGCCAGCAGTTGCCGATGGCTTTGAAAGATGACCACTTAAATTCATAGCCGTATTTATAGCAGAAAGTATAGAAGACGGTAATGCATTAAACTTGTCCGTAAAATAATCTATAGTGTCTAAAACATGTTTAATGGTATCTGGCAATAGAATTTCCAATGTAGTTCCCACTAGGTCAATTTTCTGTTTATTTCCCAAATAGCCAGAAGTGCAATTTCCCATGTTCGCACAGGGAGTGCTCAAATTTTCAGCTGCGGTTTTGCTACCCAAGAAAAGGGCTTCTTGCAAAGCCTCCACTATTTTTGACTCCGATAACTCATCGGAAAGCAAGCCATGTATGCCGCAAGAAAGCAAGCCGAGAGAAAGAGCCAATGAGAAAAAAGCGATAAAGATGTATTTGCGCATAATAAAAATATAGTAAACTGTAATAAATTATCTCCACCACCTGCAATGCCCACTCACAAGGCATTGTTTACAGGGGGAAATTTTTTGGCAAAAATAGCCATCTCCTAAAGGTTCGGCAAAAAATTGCAGGGCGTGCCAAGCGAGCCTGGGATTTTTTGGATATAGCTCCCTATAAAGGGAATTTGCAGTTTTCAATTTTTCTTTTGGATTTTCGTCTGGGTCGTAGATGTTTGCCTGAATTAGCCAGCGTTTTGCGCCTGCGGAATTTGGAAACGGAGGCAATTCCCCTGCACCCATGTGCGAAAACGAAGCCAAGCGGTGTAAAAAAACTAAAACCTTTGGGCGCAATGGGTTACTTTTTCCCATATAAAAAATTTCCCCACATTCCCGCCAAATATCAGACGGAGAATGGCTCTGCACCCACAAGTCCAAGCGATTTTTCCTATTACGCGTAAACCTGCCAACGCTGTAAACTATGCCAGCTGCTTGCGGAGCTAGGCTCCATTCCTTAAGGCCGCATTTTGAAATTGCACTTAAAATCAAATTTTCGGAAGGAGCGGGAAGCCCTGCCACGTCGCCTATTTTTTTTTGTAATTCAGTTAAAAAAATTTGCAACTCCGCCAAACTTATACCCTGCTGCAAAGCGCAGCCCAAAAGCAGCCAATTTATCTTTGCAGGCAAATCCTCTGCCCTGCCTGCAACTTCCACAATAGGTTCTGCGAATTGCGATGCCTTTAAAATCCATTCGCTCACAGGATTAGTCATACAGCAATCCGAATCTCAATCCCAAAGTTGAAATTTTTATTGAATCTATCTTCAATTTTTCGCAAAGGGAACGAACCCAGTAAAGCCCGCATATAATCACGTCTCCCCTGCCCTGTTCCAGTCCTGGCATTGCGTTTCGCAACTCGGCGGACAAGTTGCTCAGATGAATTATAATCCGCTCAATATCTGCGACAAAAACCGTTTGCCCTTCCAAAGCGTTCGCGTCAAAAGTTTTCATCTCTTTCACCAGCATACCGAGGGCTACAGCCGTTCCGCCAACAAAATACGCCTCTCTTTTCGCAAAAGGTTTTAAATTTGTCTCCTTAAAAAAATCCTTTGCCCATTTTTTGTATTCAGGGCCAGGTATTGCACCCATCTGTTTAAAAAGCGCAAGCGCTCCAACGGGAATGCTCAAAAAATTCTTTCCATTTGCCAGTTCCGTTGAACCTCCGCCAACATCAACGGTTAAAATCCCTTGCCCGTAAATTTTTGAAACCGCTTTATAAGAAAGCTCCGCTTCCTCTTCTCCGCTTATCACGCGAGGCTTAACCCAAACGGCTTTTTCCACCGCCTGCAATAATTCTTTTTGGCTTTTGATTTTTCTTGCAGCCTCCGTCATGGCTACAGCTTTTATCTCCGCGCCAAGCGAATGAGCCAGCCTTCTAAAATCAGCCAAGATTTCGCAAAGCTTTCCAAAATTATCCTCGTTGAGTCTGCATACTTCAATCTTCTGCACCAAAGCCCGGACTACATTATCCTCTTTTTTTGCAATCAAAATAATTGTACTGTGGCTACCTATATCTATAGATGCTATGTGTGGAAAGGCATTGAACATTTGGTGAGTGGACATTTCGGGAATTTACTAAATTATTTTCAGGTTGAATACAAGAAGAATCGCTATATTATTAGCTTATGCTATAGGCTTTGCTCATCTGCACGCCGCACCTCTGCGGGGCGTTGTGGTGGAAGAGCTTACAGACAACCCAATCCCCTACGTAGACATCGCTTACATCTCCGGGAAAATCCTTGGGCAAAGTGATGATAAAGGCAGGTTTGAATTTGAGTTGGAAGGCCGCAACGCTGTTTTGGTTTTCAAAAAAAATGGTTTTGATTCCGTGGTTGTGGAAACTCAGGATTTTGCCGACTTGCTGGATGTTGTTGTGAGTATGCGTTCAAACGCAAAGCATTTGGGAAGCGCAACGGTTATAGGCGGCGGTAGCGGAGGTGCTTGGCAAAATCCACAAACGCTCTCCGTACAAAGACTGGAAGATGCGGCGGGGCTTCGTTTTGATTTAACCGAGCATTTGAGCCAAATATCAGGCATATCCGGGCAGATGGATTTTTCGAGCAATTTGTTCTACGATGGCAGCCGCGCCGAAGAAATAGCTTATCACTTGGGTGAGTTGAGGATTCCCAATATGCGGCATCTGGACATAGGCTTCCCCGGCAATTTGTCTGTGATAAATCCTCACGCAATTCAAAATATAAACATCAGCGAGCATTATGGCAACAACCCATATAATCAGGGACTTGCAGGCGCAATTCAGTTTGAGCCGAGGAATGTGGACGACTTTAAAACGAGCGTTTCTGTTGGAACGGCTTTGAGAGAAATTTACATGGAAGGCCCGTGGCTATTTTGGGACGGCTTTGCTTTTAGCGCAAGATATTTGGAACCGGCAATGCTAAAAAATATGGGTGAAAAATTTTTCACAGAGTTCAGAAAAAAAGGCGAAAGCTGCAATGAGTGTCCTGCACCGGAATCAAATTCATTTTCCATTTCTGCGATGGATATATATGCAAGATTTTTTGGCAGGGATTCCTCTTACAACAGCTGGGCGTTGACAGGGCTTTACGCAAGCGATGAGTATTCCATAAAGCAAAACACATCCACAATAATACAAGGCTCTCAGTCTTATAGCTTGGCGTCCATTGAATATAAAACTATAGGCGGAACAATTTTTTACACGGGAGTGGTTTCGCAAGAGACTTCGGATACTCTAAGAGACACTTCCTCTTTTAGAAAATTTGAGTGCAATGATGATATACTCTTCAACACTTGCGGTGATTTATATTTTATAGATGGTCACAAAAAATCACATTTAACCGCAAGCGCAGGGCTTTCTTGGGAGCAAACGGATAAATTGGGTTTTGCTCTCTTATACGATTTTCATGATGTCAGCAGAAATTGGGTAGATTTTGGTGAAAAACAAAACTCAACTCTGAATGACAATGTGTTTCAGGCAAACGCTCATTACAAAATATTTGGCAATAATACCCTGGGGGCAGGTGGTATATTTTCGCTTTATTCAAAGCAAATCCGGCCTTTGGCCTCGCTCGATATGGAAAAGAAAATTAGCGATAATTTTGCCATTTTTGGAAACACCGCGTGGCGGTCCGATTGGGATGAGGCTTTCAGCGGAGCTTCTTTGAACAGCGGAGCTTCGGCAAAAGCGGGAACAAGGCTTGCGTTTGGTGGTTTGAAAATTTCCACTCATTTATTTGGACGTTATTACCCAGACCCTATTTTACCTATTCCACAAGTTTATGAGCATTACACAGAGCAGCAGGACGTTGATTTTGGATGGGTTGGCGGGGGGCAAATCACCTTTGATTTTCACAGCTTGCACAGAGTGGCTTTCCAAAGCAACATTTCGAGCGTTTACGGCAAATATGAGCTTACGGGCGGCAGCTCCATGCCCTGGCAGGCAAACTCAAGCCTAGACATGGTATCGCATTTGAGAATCTATCCCAGGAGCGACTCTCTTCTATCGGTTATACTCAGCCACCGCGCTGCGCTCAACAAACCGCTTTACGAGTGGGCTATAACGCCATCCAGTACAGAAAGCGGCGAGCGGATTCAAGGGCAGAGGCATATAAGATATGCAGACGAAACTACTTCTCTTTTCCGCACCGATGTTCGCTTGAATTTGGATTTGAAATCGAGGGTTAAGATAATTTTCCTAGAAAATGTGCGTTTTTACGTTGAAGCAGATAATATATTCTCCGCATTAGATGTGGATGCGTTGCGCTTTTTAGGCGGAGATAATGCGAGGGAACGTTCCGTTGCCATCTTTGACAAAGACGGTGATTCAACAAACGGTTTTTACATAGTTCCATTTATGGCAAAGGGAATGGGATTTTATCTGCAATTTGGCATTGAAGGAAATTTTGGGCTTTGATATGAGTGCTAACCCCATTAAAACATATTTGCTCGCCCAAAGCGAAATGGGGGGGGGAGAAATTTTACTGTCTGAACCCCCGCAGGGGCAACCGGTACAACCGCAGGGGCAATCGGTGCAACTGCAGGGGCAGCCACGTAGGGCTGCCCCTACTACAGTTGCACCCGTGGTCACCACAACGGTTGCCCCAAACGATTCCCTGTGGAAAAATGCAACTGACATAAACGATTTTTATGAGGCTTTGCGGAAACATTCCATATATTCAAAGTCTATGCGCTCTTTGAGTTTTCTTGTTCCAAAAGAGATAAAAACTAACGCTGCATATCTTTTGCTCTTTAATTCCCCACAGGAATTGACAGCTGAGTCCAGAGGCATTTTAGAGAGGTTGTTTAAAAAACTTGGCATAGACCTAAAAACGTGTGCTATATCTTTCTTCTTTAAATGCGATGAGACGGCAATGCCACGGGAAAAACCTGTTTTAAAAGAAATGCTTTTCAAGGAAATAGAATTATTGAATCCGCAAAAAATAATTTTCTTTAGAGAGGCACCTAGTTCGGAAAAAATTGAAAAACCTGCCAAGGCAGACGGTACTCCAACAACTTTTGCTGGCAAGCCGGCTATAACGCTTTACTCCCTTTTGGAAATGCTTCCCAGCAAACCCAATTATAAAGAAAAAATGCTCGAAATGTGGAACCAGCTTTTGCCAAGCAGCGGCTGGTTCACGATATTATAAATTACCAACTAGAAGATATAACCTATCGAGAATTGGAAATTAGTGATATTTTCAGAGATAGTACCGCCAACACCATATTCGCTGTAAGTCTCGCTGAACCCAAAGAGCAATCTCAGGCCAAGCTCCAAGTTATTCCAGCGCAATTTTACAAAAGGCCCTGCAATCAACACCTCGTCTACGCTCATATTCGCCATATCCCAATATACTCCGCCGTCATAATAACTATAACGAGGCATCAGATATTGTAAGTTATAATCTGAAGCCCACAAACCCAACGAAAGCCCATAGACCAATTTAAGGTCATTTGGCAGTTCTCCATATATTCCACCTATATTTAGGCCGCCTCCAAACTTAGTTAGAGAACAATCTCCGGAGTCAAAAGAACACTCATTCTTCCACGGGCTTAGGATATTCCCTTCTTCAATTTCAGCCCCAACGAAAAAATCGCCTTTCAAAAGATTGCTCGGCCATACTTTTCCGGCTCCAAGGCCCCAGCCATAACCATCACCAAACTGATATTTTACGTTAAAATACCACTCGCCGTCGCTAGTCGCGCTTCCAATTTCGGGTTTGTTTTCAACTGAAAGGCCGCTTCTATCCATGCTCAAAAGCAGGGAATCAGCTTCCGTTGCAGTGCGAAAATTGGTGTACCAAGCAGGATAACCTGTTAAAGTCAACTTTAAATCGTTGCCTTTGGCTTCTGTAAACGCATGCTGCCCAACAAGCACATCGGCTCCACCCACAGATGGCTGACCTTGCCAAAGAGCTTGTGCAAGGGCTTCTTGCGTTAAGATATTGATGTCGGAAACTTTTCCGTTTACCTCTACTACCACCTTTTGCTCTGAAACCGCCAAATCGGCTGTCACGGGTAGCGTTTCCATTTCTGTTTCACCAACACCAACACCGACTAAAGTATTGGTTTTTACCGAGGAAGAACAGCTCATCAATAGAAAAAAGCATAGAAAAATCAATAAATATTTTTTCATACCGCTCTCCTTATCTTTCCGCTGGAACGTTCTGCGGGGCTGGAGCAACTGGGGCTGCTGGAGCGGCTGGAATTGGCGCTGCTGGAACTGGTACAGCTGCTTTTGGAGGAGCGGCTGGGACAGCTGGGGCCGGAGCGGCCGGAACTGCTGGAGGAGCTATCGGCGCTACTGGAGCGGCTGGAATTGGTGCTGCCGGAACTGGCGCAACTGCTTTTGGAGAAGCGGCTGGAACTGATTTTGTGTTCTGCGCAGCCGGAGTAACTGGTGCTACCGGAGCAACAGAAACGGGCGGTACCACTGGTTTTGGGGTCGCTGGAACAGTTATAGGTGGCTTTGGATTTTTAATGGTCACTTGTATATTGTTATTGCTACCATCTTCATAGGAGAAATTGCCACCGATTAAAACATTTTCTTTTGTCTCGCAAAGTTCCTTTGGCTTGAAATTTTTATAGTGAGCCGGATAACCTACAACGGTTATTTGCAAATTAGCATCAGAATATTCATAAAAATAATTAGCTCCAACCAAAACATCGCCGTTCACCTGTCTTAGAGCTTCTGCTACGGCTTCTTTTTCCAATTCGGTTCTGAAAAGGGCTTTGCCTTTTGCTTGCCCCATAACTTTGCTGTCGGCAACGTTCAGTTCGGCAACCATCGGTACGCCTTGAACGCTAGGCGTCAACTGAATGACTTTTAGGGTATTGTCTTTTACGGTATTTGAACATCCAGCTATGAGAGCAGATGCGACTAAAATAGACGCTAAAGAAGCTAATTTCTTAGACATGAGGGGGAATCTCCTTTTAAACTATAATCCGACACAAAATATACATAAAAATGACGGTTTTGTCAAGGGATCAGTCTACTAAAACCGCGATTTCATATTTAAAATTAGTTGGAATTAGTTGGAATTAGTTGGAATAAATATTTCCCAGGGGTAGAGGTTATAGCCGCCAATGCTTCCTCTTGAGTAAACGCTTTTGGGTAACGCCTGAGCAGAGTTTTCACCTGCTCCATCAAGTCGAGAGAACTCGCGGAAGCAAGGCTATCCGTGGCTATGCAAATGTCAACACCGCTGCGCTTCCACATCTCAAAATCCGGATCTCTGTGCCCAAACCACTCATGGCTTTGTGGGCAATGCACAAGGGCAATATCGTTCTTTGCCATAAAAGCCAAATCGCTTTCTGTCAAAAAATTTCCGTGAATTATAAATCCTTTTTTAACAAGTTCAAGTTCACCGTCAAAAATTTTCAAAAAATCGCTGAACCTATCGCTCTCATCAAACTCCGCCAAATGAATGCTCCAAGGAATGCCCGCTTCGCGACATTGCTTAACCGCCCGCTTAACAAGTTCCGGTGGAGTTGCATAAATTGAATGTGGAGTACACGGAAAAGGCAACGGCTCCTTTATAATCTCATGCATAGAAAACAATTTCAATTCTGAAAATTCTGCAAATTCTGTGAATTCTGGTTCAGACAGCTGATTCCCCACATCATAAACAACCGCCGTTCCAGCGGCTTTGCAAAACTCCAAGCCTTTGGTGTAACTCGCCTGATAATCTTCCTTTGTCCAAGTTTCAACTTGTTTGCGAAGTTCAGCGAGCCACTCAAAAAATGGTTTATTGCGTGGAAGTTTGCCTGCCAGATTTGTCAACTCTAAATGGCAGTGCGCATTTATGAATTGCATCCGTTTTTTTTAACCCTTTATTTCCTTGACCACTATCACGCCGCTTTTGTCTATGCGCGGATACGCACGGATTCCTTCACCGCCTTTGCCTTTGTCCAACACCTTTATCAATTTGCCTTCCAAGGAATAGAAATGAAGTTCCCAAGGTTCGTTTGGGGAATTGAAGTAACCGCTGTTCTTCTGTATGCGGTCTCTGTAGCTGCGTTCTGAGTCGTCACCTTTTGCCACTTTAAGGGAAACATCTTTCAAACTCCAACTCGTGGCGTTACCACCCATGTCAAAAGATAAAAGAGCCGCCGCATCATCGATCTCTTTCATCGTGAAATTCCAGCTGTAATCTTGCCAGTCTGTGCTAAGGTCTATTATTCTACCATTTGCATAGGGCAAATATTTAGTGCTGTTTTTCTTTATATTCACATTCAAAGTTCTAGGAACATCGGCTTTTGCCTTCATCTCAAAAACATAGGACTCGCCCTCTTTTAATGAGACATCGCTGCAAAACTGCAAAGACCAGCCTTCTTTGCCGGGGTCGTGAATTTCAAAATCCAACTCCCCATCTTCATCTTTCGCTGAAAATTTACCAACGCCGTTTTCCACTCTCCAGCCTTTCAAGCCTTTGGAGAAATCGCCGTTCTCAATTAGATTTTTCTTTTTGGCAGATTCTTTTTTAGCGGACTCTTTCATTTTACCACCCTCATTTTGTGCACAACAAACCTTTAAGCTCAGAAATTCTTTGTTTTGCATGTTTAACAGCAGAGTTCATAGCAGCTTCCTGAGAATTAAAATAATAACGGCGCGGATTTGCGAATGCAAAAAAATCGCTCTCCTGCGGGTCTCCGGTTATAGCTTCGGAAACAGGCGTTGTCCCTTCCGTTTCGCGGAACACAGGGGCACTGGTTTCCATGCCGCCTTGCGGTATCAAAAGATAATTGAGTCTGTATTTCCACTGATAAACGAGCTGAACCTTGGCATTCCAAATTTTCGTATGCTCGCTCTTATTAGTGCCGGAAATGTTTTTTAGGTATTCAGTGCGTCCTTCTGGTATGGCGATAAGGCTAGCCGCATCTGGCAAGCTCAGTATGCAACGCGAAAGTGTGTCCACGCGGAGCGCTGTGTATTGGGCTGGCAACCCGTCAACACTTATTTTAACAGATTTGCTGTTTTTATTTATGTTTTGCGCAAAGCAAATGGTGCCCGCACAAAGAATAGCCATTAAAATCCTAACTTTTGCCATAAATAGAATATAGTAAATGTCACCCCTTTTTATAAATCCCTAACCTTGTCCGCATAATTCCTGCCCACGGGCACCACCGTTTTTACGGAATCGTTTAAAACAACCGACAATTTCCCAGGGAATTGCCTCCTAATCTCGGATATTCGGTTAACCGCGAGTAAATTCGCACGATGAACTCTTATAAAAGCCTCTGGGTCTAGCTTGCTCTCCAAATCCACTATTGGGGTATCTATTATATAACGGTTGTCGTTTGTGTAAACCGCGGTGTATTTTTCATCGCTTTCAAAACGCACTATGTCCGCTGTGTTTATGAGCAAGGTACGGTCGCCTACTCTAACCTGTAACCTTTGCAGATATTTATCACTTTTGTTTTCTATTAAATTTCTCAGCTTTTTATAAAGGTCATCCAGCCCGTTTTCGTGTTTATTTGAATGTTCAAAGGCTGCGAGTTTTTCCAGCGTTTGCATCAGTCTTTCCTGTTCCACAGGTTTTAGCAGGTAATCTATGGCATTCTTTTTAAAGGCTTCTATGGCGTATTTGTCAAAGGCAGTCACAAAAATTACGTAAGGAATATCCTCTTTTGGAATTTTCTCCAAATCCTCTATCAGTTCAAAACCGCCCTTGCCCGGCATTTGAATATCAAGAAAAACCGCAAAAGGCTTGCTTTCCATTATTTTTTCCAAGGCTTTGTCTGCCCCGTCCGCTTCATCTATTTCCAAATTCTTGCCACTTTCCAAAAGCAGTTTACGCATCCTAATCCGTGCAAGCGGTTCATCATCCACTACCAAAACTTTCATAGCTGGAAAATGTAGAAAATTGTCTGAACCCTAGATATGCTAAACCTTATTCCAAATAAAATTCAAGCCTTGGTTTTGGTAAAAACGCATTTTGCTGTCTGAACTTATGAGTGTTGTCTTGTTTGTTATGGCGTGTGCCATTATAGCGTGGTCAACAGGGTCTTTGTGGTCGGGGATGGGAGCTAGCTTACCGAGTGTTAATATATGTTCTTTTTTGAAGTAATCTATTGAAAAACCGAGTTCGTTTATGTGGTTAAAAATATCCTTCGTTTCTTTCCATCGCGAAATTTTAATTTTGCCAATTCTAAGCAAGCAAATAATTTCCTCTATGCTCCTTGAACTGATATTTATTATATTTGAGTTGTCCCAAAGCAAATCGAAAACCTCTTTGGAAAGGCGATCATCTTCCCATATATAAAATAATAAAATATTCGTATCTATGAGATAGCGCATATTACCTCATAACCGCACGCATATCCAGTATTTTGAATCCTTCTAACCCATTTGGGTGCTTCAATAGCCACAAGGCAGCTTTTGACAGCTTTATGCTCCCATCTGTCGGAGGCATACTCCTTTTTCCTTTTTTGTTTTCATAAATAACCCTTTTTAATATTCCGCTATGAAATATAACAAATATTTTGAGAAAAAGAGCAAAAAAAGCAAAATCTCTGCATTTTGCAAACAGCTGTTTACATTTTTGACCAAACGCCCATACGCTACTTACTCGCTGGCGAACATCCACAGGATGGTCATTTTCAGAATAATTCAGTAAATTCTGATAATTTTGAATTTTTTAGTCGTTTTTTTGGCTTGACATTCGTCTAAGGGTGTATGAAAGCGTATAATTTTTTATTTTTCGGTTTTTTGCTCGCCCATTCCCTCTGTTTTGCGCAGGAAAACGGATTTTCTTATTGGTGGCATAGTGATGGCATAATAGATTACCAGCAAATGGAGGAACTGGACGCCCTCAGCGGAGACGTTGAGTTATGGTGTGCGCTTGCGGAGCTTTATGTTGGCAGGGAGCAGGCAGAAGCGGCGGAATGTGTTTTTTTTGAAGAGCCAAAAAAGAAGGGGAAAAAGATATGGAAACTGAATCTGAGCGGAGGCGCAAATTTGGATTCCAACGGGAACATGAAAAACAGGTTTGCAAAAGCGAGTGGCAAGGCATGGGACTTTTCTGCCGAAGCAAGGATTAAAGAAGGCGATGATGTGAAGGGATACGCCGCTTTAAGGCATGGGATTTTTTACGCGAAGGGCGGGGATTTAACGAGCAAGCACAGGGGTTTGCTCTCGGAAGTGAATTTAAGCGATTTGCGTCTCGGAGGTCAATGGCTTTTTAGAGAGGAGAGGGATTCATCTTGGGTTTATGGGAAGTTCAGCAAAAATTTTTTGGAAAAAAAGGTTTACGCTGGCGGTAATTTTCGCATGGTTGCCCCATATTTTGGAGGGAACAGGTTGCAGAGCAGAACTTGGCAAGGGGTGCGGTTTTGGGATTGGAATTTAAGGGCAACGGAAATTGCGGTTGTGAAAGAAAATGAAAATACCCTTGATTTTATATGGCTCGCAGAGCGTAAGCGGCACGGCGCAAGGCTTGCCTTTGAGCACGACAGGAACAAGAGCAGAATTTCAGCAGGGTTCACTCCTGTTGCCAAAGGCTCGGACAGTTTGTGGGCAAGGGCGGAGGAACCTTTGCGATTGCGGCTTGGCTGGGACAAAAAAATGCAAAACGCCAGAATTTCACATTCGCTTTTGCTCAAAGAGAACTGGAAGCTGGGAAAGCCATTGGATTTCAGGAGCGAGAGCAAAATAAAATTCCCGCTCGCCTATTCGCCGCTTTTAACCATAAGATGGACTGCCTATATTTACAAAAACAAGAGAATAGATTTAAAGCAATTCTATGTGGAAAGCGGTTTGAGTTTTTAAAATCACCATTCTAGGGGGGGAACGTCACAGCGAAATTCAGAGTTAATCAGTGGCTACTTTACTATATTCTAAATACAGAGGCAGAGTTTTTTAAAAGGAGTTAGTATGGACAAAGGGCAATCGGTAGTAAAAGCGACAGAAGAAGTTCTTAAAAAATTGGTAACCGTTGGCACAATAGCCGGTGCGTTTTTGGCTTTGATAAATATTATGAAAAAGGGAAGGTAGCAATCTATCACTCCGCGTATTCTTTGAGTTTTCCCAAAAATTGGAGTGCCTGAATTGGGGTCATTTCATCGGGGTTTGCCGCCCTCAATTCCTTTAACAAAAGTTCTGCGTTTTCGCTGAGTGGCAACGGTTCAAAAAAAGAGAGCTGAGTTTCTTTGGGTTTATGCGCTTTGTCGCTTGGGTCTATCTTCTCTTTTTCTAGCCTTAACAGAATTCGCTTTGCCCTGCGGACAACATCTTCTGGAACACCCGCCATTTCCGCAACGTGAATGCCATAACTGGAATCGCAAGCCCCTTTCAAAATTTTTCTCAAAAATAGAAGTTTGCCATTGCTCTCCTTCACCGAAATCTGAAAATTTTTTGCGTGTTCCAAATTTTCTATCAAATCTGTAAGCTCGTGGTAATGTGTTGCGAAAATTGTCTTTGCCGCCTTTTCAGGGACATCGTGCAAAAATTCCGTTATTGCCCAAGCTATGGACAAGCCATCAAAGGTGCTAGTGCCCCGCCCTATCTCATCCAAAAGAACCAAACTCTTTGGCGTGGCATTTTGCAGAATATTCGCCGTCTCGGTCATCTCCAGCATAAAGGTTGAAAGACCCCTTGCAAGGCGGTCGCTTGCGCCAACCCTGGTGAAAATTTTATCCACAATGCCTATCTCCGCAAAATCCGCTGGCACATAAGAACCTATTTGAGC
>JAITFO010000071.1 GCA_031281265.1 Candidatus Fibrimonadaceae bacterium | reverse complement strand
GTTTTTGGCTCGGTGTTTATGCCAGGGCAAATAGCAGCACACCGGAAACGATTATTAAAAGTTTGCCATTACATCAAAAGCGATGCGATTAAACATCTTTGAGGGTTTGTCTGTTTGCTTGGTGTGCTTTTGCCAGTTAGAGCCGCTTGGAATGTTTGAGCCTTTGCCGCTTTTGGCTCGTTGTGCCTTTGCCAGCTCCAAAAGTGAAACACCGGAAACGATTATTAAAAGTCTGGAACTACATCAAAAGCGACTAAACATCTTTGCGGGTTTGTCTGTTTGCTTGGTGCGTGCCAGTTAGAGCCACTGCGATTAAACATCTTTGAGGGTTTGTCTGTTTGCTCGGTGGCTTTGCCAGTTAGAGCCGCTTGGAGTGTTTGAGCCTTTGCCGCTTTTGGCACGGTGTGCTTTGCCAGGGAAAATAGAAGCACACCAGAAACGACTAAACATCTTTGAGGGTTTGTCTGTTTACTCGGTGGCTTTGCCAGTTAGAACCGCTTGGAATGTTTGAGCCTTTGCCGCTTTTGGCTTGGTGTTTGTGCCAGGGCAAATAGCAGCACACCGGAAACGACTAAACATCTTTGAGGGTTTGTCTGTTTACTCGGTGGCTTTGCCAGTTAGAGCCGCTTGGAATGTTTGAGGGTTTGTCTGTTTGCTCGGTGTGCTTTGCCAGTTAGAACCGCTTGGAGTGTTTGAGCCTTTGCCGCTTTTGCTCGGTGTATATGCCAGGGCAAAAACTAAACGCCAGAATAAACTACATTAAAAAAATCTATATTTAAAATAGAGGTAAAACTATGGCACACCAGCAGAGGCACGGAGTTTAAGGGATAAATGAAGCAAATGAAACCTATTAAAACAAATGAAACGGCAAAGAGTAAAACCATAGAAGATAGGGGAATGACTTACTACAAACCGGAAGGCAAAAGAGAAAGGCAAATAGAAAAAGAATTTTTTTTAAAATGGAAAAATGATTTAATAAAATTATGGAAAGACAAAGGGGATTTAGAAAGACAAAAAGAAATGGAAGCCCTAACTATTAGAGATTATAGAAACGAAGTTGCAAGAATGTTTAAAAATTATGAAGAGCTAGGAAAAAAGCCTGCTTTAAAAGCAAGTGTAAAAAAAATATGGAAATTATTTTACCAGATAGAAAAAGTTTTAGAAAATGCGGAAACAAAGAAACAACCCAAAAAACAGGATTAAAAACCTTTGAGCCTTTGCCGCTTTGCTCGGTAGCTTAATAATAAAATTATTATATTACACTTTTTAGGAGTTTTTAATATGGAAGATACACTAAACATTCTGAAAGACATTAAAAGAGGCGAAATAATAAAAATAAAATACAACGGCGGTTCGCAGCCTGGGGCGGTTAGAGAAATTGCAATTAGAAACATTGACGAAAACAAAGGGATAGTATATGCTTACTGTGTGGCTTCTGATAGGGTAATAAATTTCAATTTATCTAAAATTGAAATTGCTGATAAAAACGATGAACTTACTTTTGTCAAAGTAGATACACCGCCGAAAGCGCCAAGCCCGATAAATCTAAAAGACTTGCAGGAGAACTACATAGAAGAACTAGAAAAAAAGGGGTGGTTTGTTAAAATTACTGATAATTCTGTTGAATTGTTTGAAGGCGTAAAGGAAACCGCCACGACTGTTAGCTTATTTTATGAAGCGGCAAAAAAAGACTGGGTTTTAAAAACGGAAAATCATTTCACAAATCAAGAAATGGCAATAGATAAATTTTGGAAGCAGTGCGGCAAAATGAACCCAAAAAAATAATGGAGTAAATACCCACAGGGGCAAGCCCTATTTTTTTCCCTTGCTTTTGTTTAATGCTTGACGTGGTGGCTCGGTATGTGCTTTGTCCGTTTGCTCTTTTTTCTCTAATTTTTCTATACGCTCCATAATCTCAAAAAATAAATCGTTAGGCGGGTCACATTTACAATATCCAAAGTCTTTACCGAAAAGCTCATCTAAAGTCGCTCCCATTTCTAACAAGGTTACTATTTGGGGATAGGTTAAATTTGCCCTATTTTTTTCAATATCGCAAATAGCAGAAGCCCCAACCAGTCCTAAAATTTCTGCCAAAGCCTGTTGAGTAAGTCGCATTCTTACTCTGAAATCCTTTAATTTTTGCATATATCGTTTGTAAAATAGATTTTTTACTATAAAAAGTAAAAAAAATACCATTTTTACTAAAAAATACTGATATATCGTAAAAAATAATGTATATTTAAGGTTATATAGTAAATATTTACTATAAAACATAAAAGGAGAAACAAAATGGAAAGCAAAAGTCAAGCCGCAAAAGCAACCGCAGCAGATGTTAAAAGTGGTTATGGGTGGTTGGTAGAAGCAAAAACAAAAAAAGGAAGCTATGTAAAAGTTACCGACATTTGTGAGTGGGCAAAATCCGCGAAAGAAAGGTACGAGACTTTCAAAAAAAAATACCCTGATTGTAATGTAAATGTGTACAAGCTGGTAGATGTTACAAAAGAATTTGAGGGGGTAGAAAAATGACACACAGGCAAAGAATAACAAAAGCCGCAAATGATATAAAGTCATTTTGGCAGACCTCAAAAATGGAAAGAGGGGATAAAAATCTACTCTTGGCATTATGCTATGAAAGACTATGGTATATTTACGCAATAAGCGGAATTAACAAGGGTGGAAAAAATGTCACCGATTATGTGGAAATGTGCAAGGTAAGATTTGGCATAAAAGGGGGAAAATATGAAAAAAAATAAATCTATAGTATTATTCCCAATATACCTTTTTTGTATAGTCATTATGTGGCTTGAATATATGATTACAGGTAGAGAGGATTTATATAATAATTCATATTTTAAAATTTTTAAATACAAAGATAATGACAATGAAATTATTCTATTACAAGTTATTAGCCAAGTAATAAATAAATGCGTAAAAGATATAGAATTTTTTAATATTAAAAAAAATAAAAAGTTATTAAATAAGCAATTTGGCATTTATTTAACCGATGCACAATATATGGAAATTTTATATTTAAATAGCTTCTATACAGATTTATGGGATAGAGAACGAGCATTTTTATTAAATGTATTTATTAACAAACATTATATATTTGCAGAATGTCAACCAGGCCTAAAACCTCAAAGAACTATAGAAGAAGAATTACGGGTAAGGTCTGCATTAAAAGCAATGCAAAACACAACGCCAAATAAGGCTATAACGCATAAATTAAAGGGGGAAAAATGAAACCGCTACACATAACAAAAAATTTTCTTATTGTAGATAATGCTGAAAATAAATGGCTAGTCTTACAAAATATGTACGAGCATATTTATAACAGGGGAGCATTTTCAACCTATGAAGATGCTATAGAATTTGTAAAGGGAGAAATAAAAGAACCTTTAAACATTAGAATTTCATTCACACAAAAAGAGACAGAAAATGAAAAAGAAAAACTCTAAAATCCCTTTTTCAGTCTATAGGCTTTTAAAACACTTCCTAACCATAACGGAACATATCAAAGCCGTTAATAAATATGTTCCAGATAATCAAAGTTTAAACATCGCTTTTGATGAATGGGAATATAACGAAATAATCGAGTTTGTAAATGCTATTTCTGCTAATAGAAAAAAACAGATTATAGAAGATACCAAAGTTTTAAATTTACCTTTGTTTCCAGAGCAAGCACATTTAGAGGGGGAAATATGAAAAAAAAGGTAAACACACAGATACTAAACAAGCCGTTTTGGTTCGTTTTAAGAAAAAATCTTTTATGCGTATTTGTTTTTTTGAGTTTTTTTGTCTATAATTGCAAAAGTGAGGTATAAAATGGAAACTTTGGAAAAAGAAAAGCAAGAGCATAAAGCAAACGGACGTGATGTAAAAACGGTTGCGGGTGCGGAGTATTGGACATCTAAAAAAGCCGCTAGGTATTTAGGTGTATCAAAAGTCACTTTGCATAACTACACAAGACGAAAGCAAATAACACAATTAAATTTCGGTAGCTCCGTTCTTTATAAACAAGAATGGTTAGACGAATTTATAAACGAAAGAACTCTAAACGGGTACGCGAACCGCACAAAGTAGGAGACTTGGAAAATGCAAAACGAAACAGCCAAAAAATCAAAAGCGACAGACCGCGAATATAAAAAAATTTATATGCAAAAGAGGCGTAAAAAAATCCCTATCCAAGTAAATAAATTAAAATTTGAAATTAGTCTTTTGCAATTTGAAAAACTTGCAGAAATTCTAAAATTAAACGAATTAAAAATATATCCAAAACCAAACTTTACTTTAAACGCTTACAATTTAGGAACGGAGAAAAAACAAAACAAAATAGACAAAATCTTATACAATAACATAAAAGAAAATCAGAAAACAAAATTCAATATATATTGGGCTATTTATCCAAAGCAAGGAAGAAAAGACTACATTACATCATTAGCCACATTCTCCCAAATAGAAAATATACCAGACCCCGCTATATTTTATGGCTTGATTAGCCACCTATATAAAAAACAAAATTATATACCCTCAATAAACGAGTTCCTAAAAGAAGGCAAGTGGAACACCATAAACAAAAACATAATAGATAACATAGAACAAAATAAAGAAATATACCAGGCAATAACAGAAGCAAAGTTAAAAAAATTCTTTGAGGCTAATATATGAGAACTTGCGAAAATTGCAAATATGCAACGCCATTTTTACACGCAAACAAGCCTGTAAATAATTTGTTAATATGCAACTTTAAAGGGCGTTCAGTAAATAAACGGTACAACTGCGAAAATTTTAAAAGAGAGAGGTAAAAATATGGGGGTATGCTGCGACAACTGCAAAAACGCGCTTCATTATTTTTATGTAAATGACTATAAAAAAATATTAGTTTGCTCCAAAAAAAATAATATGGTTCGTCAAAACCACTATTGCGAAAAATTTACACGGCTTAGGTAAGGGGGGGTAGAAAAATGATTATTATTCCAGACGATTACGCCGATTTATTAAAGGATATTTTAGACCTTATAATAATTGAAGCAAAAGACACAAGCAGAGTTTTAAGAGCATTAGAAAAAGTGCTAGAAGATATTTTTTCAAACCGGAATAGTGAAGACTGGTACTATAATTTACAATATGCAAAAGACCAGTTACAAAAAGTTAGGGAGAAAACTATATGATAAATAAAGAAGCAGAGGGATTTTTAGACGCTCTTTTATTGAGCATAAAAAACGCAAAATTAAATATTATTTGCGTTGAGGAATTTATTATTTCTGCGGAAGATACTCCAGAAACTTCAGCTATAAATAATGCGTTCAAAAACATTAAATTACTTACAAAATGTTTGCAGTCAAATACTGAATTTCTTTTAGAAAACTGTGAAGATTATGACCTGCCTTTTTTAGGGGAAAGCGGTCTATGAATGAAATCCTAAATAGGAATATAAAAAGCATTTCCAAACAAATGAGATACTTTAAATTTTATAATAGGTTTTTAAAAACAGAATTTAAAAGCCTGATTTATTTTAATCTTTTTTTTGCTATTTTAAAAAATCCAAATGACTGGATTAAGCCAAAGAATAACGCTTATCTATATAAATTTTGCAAGTATATTTTTTTTCAAATATTAAAAAACGAAACTAATTATAAAGCTAAAATAGAGAAATATGCAAACCATTTAATTTTTAATGTTAATGCGGAATTAACAAACAAACAATATATTTTATTTAAAAATGGGGGTTCAAATGGAAGGAATAAATAATATTTCTTTTTGTGATAAAAAAGAAATCCGTTTTAGAAATCGTTACGATTTTTGTCAAGTGTGTATGCTTGGAGAATTTACAGAATGTGACGGGCTTATTAAACTAGGCGGTTACGACTTTTGCAAAATACATAACAAGTATTTAAGAGTAACAAAAATGGAGGGAGTATGAAAAGCGATGCAACGGCAAAGAATATAAAAATTCCTTTGCGTTTAAAGTTTGATTATTGCCTTTCTTGCATTTATGGGAATTTACCAGAATGCAAAAATTTAATTTCTGATGATGAAAATTATTGTAAAAGATATGAAAAGTATTTAAAAAAAATCAAAAGCAAAAAACAAAAGGGAAATTGACAAATGACATTGCGGAAAAAAGTATATATGAAATATAACGGTTTATGTGCGTACACAGGTAAGCCTTTAGGCGATGATTGGCAGATAGACCACGTTATCCCAAAAAAGTATGTAAACCACAAAAACGAAATAAATACTTTTGAAAATCTTATGCCTAGTTTAAAAATAATTAACCACTATAAAAGAAGTTTAGATTTAGAAAAATTCAGAAGGTATATAGCAACTTTACAAAAACGAATAGATAAACTACCGAAATGGATTATAAAAAATTATTACCCCACAAGTAATTATAATTTTAAAATGTCAGACAAAAGGAAAAAAATTTTTAACAGAGCAAAATATATTATAAAAGTAGCGGAGCTATTTGGCATAACACCAGAAAACCCGTTTAATGGCAAATTTTATTTTGAGAATGTAGAACTAACAAACAAATAATATTTTTTAAAAAAATGGGGGTTCAAATGGAAATGTATAGGGAATATCCGCAAGCTAAAGATGCAGAAATATGGCTTTTGGGCGGTATTTTTCAAGACCCTAAATCACTCGGAGAAGTTTCGCTAATATTGAGAAACGGCACGGAGTTTTATTTAGAAAAACATCAGGCTATATGGAATGCTATGCTTACGCTTACCAAAAGCGGAAACCCTATAGATGTTATGACGGTTGCCGATGTTTTAGAAAAAAATGACAAACTTGCGTTGGCGGGTGGCAAAGATTACCTCT
Source organism: Candidatus Fibrimonadaceae bacterium (assembly GCA_031281265.1). Classification (GTDB taxonomy): domain Bacteria; phylum Fibrobacterota; class Fibrobacteria; order Fibrobacterales; family Fibrobacteraceae; genus Fibrimonas. Next base: position 25,510 of record JAITFO010000071.1, on the reverse strand, counting down.
TTACTATAATGGAGTCCGTTCCAAGCGCGGCAAATATTGACTATTATGCGGAGATAATTCACAGCAAATATATTTTGCGTGAATTAATTTTTTCATCTAATAAAACTATAAAAGAAGCATTGGAACTAACCGCAAATACCGAAGAGGTTTTACAAGCTACGGAAAAACGTATTTTTGATTTAGTGACAGAGCAGGTAAAAGAAAATACGGAGCCTTTGAGCAAGGTTGCAATAGATTTTTTAAACAAGCTAGCTACGAGAAAAAACGAGCTTTCTGGTTGCCCGACTGATTTTAAAGACTTAGACAATTTGACAAACGGATTACAAAAAACCGATTTAATAATTTTAGCGGCACGCCCTTCTATGGGAAAAACTGCGCTTGCTCTCAACATTGCCGTAAATGCGGCAAAGCAAAATAAAACTGTGTTATTTTTTAGCCTAGAAATGAATATGCAACAATTAGCTATAAGGGTACTAAGTTCAGAAGCAGAAATAGACTTAAGCAAATTACGACAAGGAAAGATAGATACGGAAACCATAAATTTTTTACTAGTAAAATCAAAAGAGATGGAGTCCATGTCACTTTTTATAGACGATTCAAGCGAGGTACGAGCTTTTGATTTAATTTCCAAATGCAGAATATTCAAAAGAAAACACAATAATAATTTAGACCTCGTTATAGTGGATTATTTACAGATGATGAAGATAAATGGAAACTCGGAAAATAGGGCGGTTGGTGTTGCAGAAAATTCCCGCATGTTAAAAGTGTTAGCAAAAGAACTTCAAATACCGGTTCTAGCTCTAGCTCAGTTAAATAGAAATGTAGAAAACCGCCCTACAGGGAGCCGTCCACAACTTTCAGATTTACGCGATTCCGGCTCTATAGAGCAAGATGCCGACATTGTTTGTTTTATACACCGCCCGGCGAAAGAAAAGGAAAAAAGAAGAAAAGACGATTATGAAATTTTAGAAGAAGAAAAACGAGAAGCCCATTTAATAATTGCAAAGAACAGAAACGGCCCCACTACAGATATTCAACTTGAATTTCACGGAGAATTTACCAAATTCAAAGACCATAGATTTACACCAGTTCAACACCCAAATGATTATTACTTAATGGACTTTACCAGTCCAAAAAACGAAACTTTTTAGAAAATCATTATATTTCTTTATATATTTTAGCTCTTCTTATTTGTTTGTCTATTTCAGATAAAAAATAATTTTCTAAATTAAAGAAAAACAACAAGGGGGCAAAATGGAAAAAACCGAATGGAGCAAAGAGAAAATAGAAGAAGAAATAAATAAAATGAAAATGGTAGAAGATTCTATACTTGAAACTTTTGAAGTTCCTAACTTTATAATAGATTACGCAAAAGAACAAGCGGATTTTTTTTCAAAACTTAATAATATGAAAATAGACTATAAATTTTTTTTATTTATTTTTATAAATATCGGAATGTCAGCCTATAGAGAAGAATTTAAAAAACGAAACTTTGCCAGTTAGAACCGCTTGGAATGTTTGAGGGTTTGCCGCTTTTGCTTGGTGTGTGCCTTTGCCAGTTAGAGCCGCTTGGAGTGTTTGAGGCTTTGCCGCTTTTTGCTCGGTGTTTGTGCCAGGGCAAAAAGCGAAACACCGGAAACGATTATTAAAAGTTTGCCACTACATCAAAAGCGATTAAACATCTTTGAGGGTTTGTCTGTTTGCTTGGTAGCTTTGCCAGTTAGAACCGCTTGGAATATTTGAGGGTTTGCCGTTTTTGGCTCGCAGCGCGGAAACGATTATTAAAAGTCTGGAACTACATCAAAAGCGATTAAACATCTTTGAGGGTTTGTCTGTTTGCTCGGTGTGCTTTTGCCAGTTAGAACCGCTTGGAGTGTTTTAAAAAGTTTCAAATAAGTTTTAACGAGTTTTAACAAAGTTTTAGAGAGTTTTTCATAGGTTTTAAATAAATTTTAGCAAGTTTTAAAAAGATTTTAAATAGTTCCCCTTTTTAAGGGCGTTTCAAGCCGTTTTTTTACTCCGTTGGTGGTTGGGTAGGTTTGAGCATTTTAAACAGACAAAAAGAGCCTCAAAAGCAAAAAAAGAGGGTATATAGGTTCGTATTATCATTGTATAAAAATATAAAGATAACATAAGTTTACAATTTTGCCTAATCTTTACATTTTAAACACTTTAAACGTATTTTAAATATACGGGTTCCGTAACCTTTGAGCCTATGCAATAACTGAAACGATTTTTATTCCACTCTTTCTATAATATTGAATTTTTTATATATTCCCAACGCCAAAGCGTGTAGCAAGGCGTCACGTAAATGGTCGGCGCGGTTTTTTGCTTTGCCCCAGCGGAAAACGCTTTTATATTTTGCATTTATTTCATGTTGTTCCTGTGCTGCTAAATGTTCAAAAAGAACTTTAGGAGCATCAGCGGCGAATGTTATCCCGTGCCGTTCACCCGGCGGAGTGTTTAAATATTCATGTAAATCACTGTGTAGCATATCCGTATTTAACAAAACTAAAGTTAAACCATGATATATAGAATGTTTTTCATTTTTATCTACACTTGAAATGACTATAGGTTGTTTTTGGTAGGCTATACCTTTAGCACAGTCCCAAAATTTACTGTGCAAGCAATAATCATAAACAAGGGTGGTATCATAACCGGAGTCTACTAATCCCCCAAAAAAACACGGCTTGTATTTTCCTTTATGTCTATATTCAATATTGCAAATGTCCGTTATTTTATCCATTGCTATCTTAAAACCTTCAACGCCTTTTCCCCTCGCCACCTTTTCGCTTCTAATGATAAATTTTCTATTCCACGTAGCCCAGCCAACCAGCGTGAACCAAATAAAGTCTTTACCAACATCAGCCCCGGCAGTCAAAGCAAATACATCTTCAGGGATTTCCAATTTTTCAATATAGTAATCACCTAGCAGCTTTGAATAATCTATATCTTTTCCAGCTTTTCCAGCAGCAAACTCTATTGGGTGCGCTAAAACTGAATTATTAAAATCTGCTAGCTCCATCGGTATTTCTTTTACTTTTAAGTACTCGCACACAGTAGAGCTAAAATTTTTATTTGGGGTTAGATAACTTGGCAGCCTAAAACCACATTCTGCTAATGTCAAATCAGGGTCTAAATCTTTCCAGCGTTTCCGGTTTGTCACAATATCTAGGTGCATTGCGTCTGTAATTTTACCTTTACAGTTTGGGCATTCAACCCATGCAAGGGAATGAATTTCTATTTCGTTCAGGTCTGTATATTCCGTTACGTGCGGCCATTTAAAACACTTGTAAAAATCTGGTACAAACCAGCCATTACATAAAGGGCATTGAATTTCCTCAATAAATTTTTTTGAGCGTTTATAGTGGTCATAGGTGTAACCTTGACCCGTTTTTTTTGGAGTGCAAGCAAGCAATAATAATTTTCTTTTGCTTGCTTGCATTCGCCGTTCAGAGAGTTTAATAGGGTCTTCAGCTCTCGGAGATTCTAAATTATATTCATCGTGTTCGTCTATGATGACCCAGCTAGTGCTAGTTTGTTCCGCCATAGTTCCAGACGAACTAGCAAGGGCAAGAGAAAAAAAGTTATTGGAAAAATTAAATATCATTTTATCTTTTATGTCTTTGAAATTTACATCGGAGTTTTTAAAAAGCGGCAAAAGCCTAGTTTCTCTAACTTTTTCTAGCAACCTTGATGTAGGTAAAACAAAAAGCCCCCTACGATTACGATAACCCGTCAAGTAAGCGGCTATGCTTGCTAATGTATCAGATTTACCAGATTGAGCCGCAAAGCAAAGAACTATTTTTTTACAGTCTGGATTATCGACTAGTTTTAAAATCTGCTTCATATGCGGGAATAAATTAAAATTCATTTTAGAAATTCCGTTATATCCATTGCCAGGGGGGAGCGTGATTTTTTTTTCTATCCAAGTAGCCAAATCTATTTGATTTTCTTTAGCTAGATTTTCCAAAGCGTTTTTTATAATGCTTTCATATAAAGCATTTTCATTTATTCCTATAGAGCCTATGGAAAAATTTTCATCATTGACAAGGGGAATATTTACGGGTTTTTCTTTGGCTTGCTGCCTTCGCATACGCATATAACAAGTGTGACAAAGCCCGTGCGCCTCTATGGGTCTGTTACAACCTGGAGTAGAACAACTAAGGTAATAATTAGGGACTGCTTGTATTTTCATTTTCCCCATCTTCATTTCCCGTTTCCAAAATGGATTGACTTTTAAACTTGTTTAGACTTGCTTCCAGTTCTTTTTGACTTTCGCTAATTATATCATTATAGTTTTTTGCCAGTCTATCCCGCATTTCCCCAACCGTTTCACAGTTAATAAGTTCATAAGGCAAAGTCTCAGAACAAAGAGCCTGCAAAGTTCCATAAATAATATTAAATACTTTGTTAAATACTTCATTTACTTTATCTACATAAATAACATTCCCATTGCGTAACTCGTTATCTATTTTCAATTTTCTCAATTTTTCTTTTTCGGTCTCAATTTTTAATTTTAATAGTTCGTCTTTGGGAATAATAGCATTTAATTCCTCGGAGTTAAATAGTTCAAATTGTTTTTCTTCACCGTTCATATTTAGTCTCCTAACGACTGGATTATTACTAATTTAAAGCCGTTTTTAGCCCTCTTTTTTTTAGGGTGGAGTTAGCTACCTTGATGCCTTTATCGTGTCTTATTTTCAAAGTTAGCATAGTTCACTAGCGTTTTTTTTGTGAGGGGGGTCAAAAATCGCGCCCTCGAACCCCCGCGCGGCAAAGGGGGGGGGGGGGGGGACAGAACCTATTACATTTAACCCATTATGTTCATTTCTTTGCTGTTTAGGCTGTTTAGACGGAACAAAAATCATAACTCCCACCATGAAAGAAAATTTTCAAAAGGTTTTTTTTCTGCTAAATCGAACCAGTAAGATAGCCCGCCTTTTTCTTTCCACGCTTTGCAATATTTATTGTTATCATCTATTAAAGTAGAGATTGGATTTAAGCAGAAATTTTCTTTATTGAATGACTGTATAACTATTAAATCTAAACCAAATCTTTCTTTGAATGTTTTTTGTTTTAATTCCGCGTGGCTCGTTGTCAATATCTTAAAATCTAAGTTTGTGCCAAAGCATTTTAATAACTTCCACATCCACGGCTGTGGCTCTACCACGGCGTAAAATTCTTCAGCAGTAGGGTATCCGTTTTTTCCCCATTGAAAGTTAGCGAACTCGTTTGGCTTTAGCTCTATGCCGAAATATTTTTTCATTGTGCCTATAAAGTCAAAAAGCACACCGTCAGCATCTAGCAATAAATAAGTTTTCATTTAAACTCCCTTGCTACTTTGTCCAATTCTTTTTTTAAAAATGAGTTCCACAAATTCGTGACTTTTTTAAAAGGCTCAAAAGGTCTGCGACCTTTAGGGTGGTTTAATGCTCGCTCTGGTTCTCCTGTGAATTTTAATACTGCCTTGCAACCTTCGTTAGTGGGTTGTATTTCTATTTGACTATCTCCCATCGTGTTTAGTCTATTGCCTATCCAAGTACCAACGGGTGTAAATGCTTTGAGCAAATTACCTAGACGGTCAACAAATTTTTTACTATTAAATACCTTCTTACCTTTTATAGTAAATTTGCCGTTTTTGGATAAACGGTCTTTTGAAGACCGATTCATTTCCGATGTTTCTAGGTAACGCAATTTCTTTTTACCTTTCTTTGTTGTGTAGGGGATTACGGTCGGTGATGAAAATTTGTTTATTATTATAGAGTCCTGCCTAATTTGCTCTAGACCTTTCTCAACAAGAAAACGTGCGGAAAGATTAACGGAATTTTTTACCATATCCCGCATTTTCTGAAAATCTTTTTTTATGTCTCCTTTTATTGGCATATATCCTCCTGAAGTGTTTTACTTGTTTGCCGTTTAGGTTGCTCTATAGGCAGTCTATCTAGTCCAGGCAATTCTATTTTGTTTGTGAACATATTAAAGTATTTATGATACATTATGCGTTTACTCGTTTTTGTTAGCAGCATTGCCCTTTTAAATTTGCCTTGTTTTTTCAGTTTGTAAAATTTAGTTTTTCCCATACATAATAACTTAAAAAACTCTTTTTCTTTTACATAGTAATCCTCTTTAATCAAATTATTAAAATGCTCGGTTAGCAGATTATCCAAAAATGATAAAAATATTTTCCTATGCTCTACAGGGATTTCATAATTTTTTATATCCGTTCTTAATCCTTCAGGTAATTCTATTTTATTTGTAAGTCTATTAAAGTATTTATGATACTTTACACCTAAACCGCCACGGGTTGCGGGGTGCATTGCTTTTTCAAAGCGGCCAAGTTTTTTCATTCGGTAAAATGCAGTATGGTTTAAACCTATTAACTCCATAAACTCTTTTTCAGTTATGTAGTATTTATCGGAATACTTTGCATTGTTAAAATGCTCGGTTAGCAGATTATCCAAAAGCGATAAAACCTCATTTGTTAGCATTGTTTACCTCTCTTTTTTTATTTTCCTGTTTGCCGTTCTATAGGCGGTCTATCTAGTCCAGGTAATTCTATTTTCCCCGTTAATAAATTAAAGTATTTATGATACTTTACACGGCGACCGCTTTTTGTTAGCCGTATTATATTTTTAAATTTGCCTTGTTTTTTCAATTCGCTAAATCTAGTTTTTTTCAAACCTATTAACTTCGTAAACTCTTTTTCAGTTATGTAGTATTCGTCTCTAGTCAATTTATAAACATGATTAAACAAATTATCAAAAAATGGTAAAAATATTTTCATAATTTCTTCAGGGATTTTTTTCATTTTTATATCCTCTTTTAGTAAATTTGGCAATTCTATTTTATTTGTAAGTCTATTAAAGTATTTATGATACTTTACACCTAAACGGCCACGACTTGCGGGGTGCATTGCTTTTTCAAAGCGGCCAAGTTTTTTCATTCGGTAAAATGCAGTATGGTTTAAACCTATTAACTCCATAAACTCTTTTTCAGTTATGTAGTATTCGTCTAAATACTTTGCATTGTTTAAATGCTCAATTAGTAGATTATCGAAAAGGGAAAAAGCCATTTTAATAGTTTTAATAAACAAATTATCTAAAAATGGTAAAAGTATTTTCATAATTTCCGCAGGGATTTTTTCATTTTTTATATTCGTTATTAGTTCTGGTAGTTCTATTTTATTTGTAAATACATCAAAGTATTTATGATACTTTAATATACCGTCATGGACGTACATTGCTTTTTTAAAGCAGCCTTGTTTTTTCAATTCGTAAAATTTAGTAGTGCTTAAACCTATTAACTCCATAAACTCTTTTTCATTTATGTAGTATTCATCAGAACCGAAATAATTAAAATAATCGGTTAGCAGAATATCCGAATAAGATAAAACTAGTTCAATAGTTTTATTCATAGTTTCCGCAGGTATTTTTTCTATATCATTAGTATTTAATAGCATTGCTTACCTCTTCTTACCTCTTTTTTTTGCCGAAAGTCTTTTTGTGCTTTAGCGCGTTTGGCACGATAAATAAGGCAGCTTTCTAATATCGGGCAAAGTTCTTTAGCAGGAATATATTTTTTTAAAATGTCTAAATCTATTTTAACTGGAATTAACTTATTTTCAAATCCACCACGAACAATAGTAACGCAATTTTCTAATATCGTACATAGTTCCTCAACGGGAATATATTTTTTCAAAAATTCCAAATTTATATATTGACTATATTCCTCATCATCAATAAAGTAATTTTTCAATAGCGTAGAAAACTCATTAGAGGGAATATGTTTTCTCAAAAATTCCAAATCTACTTTAATTTTTATATTCATTGTTCAAACTCCATTTTTAATGTCATTATAGTAGTATAGACAAAAAACCGCAAAAAAGCAAATACACATAAAAGATTTTTTCTAAAAGCGGAACAAACGAACCTATTTAGTATCTACTAGTTCACTTTTTTTTTCATAGGTTCGGAAAAAATCCATCAGAAAGCCCGTTATCATTTCCGTTGTTTATTTGTTGTCTCTTTTGATAGTATTCCCCTAGCCTTTTTTGTACAATTTTTTCATAATCAGTTTTTTGTCTGTTTAGGGATTGGATTTCATTTACGCTTAAACCTTCCCACGGTTTATTTTTTAAAAAATCATGCGCCAAATAAAAATTTTTATTTGGGGTTTCATCAGTTATTTTTTTCACTATGGCATAAAATAACCATAGTTCGTCTATCATTTGGCTATAAACTTTTAAACTAGTGAAACTTGCTTCAAACTTTTTTAAAGTAGAGCGGTCTCTAATTTCTTTCGGTATCAAAGCCCAAAATTTTTCAGCCTCTTTTTTATTTGCGTAGCATTGTTTAACCCATTCATTTTTTGGGATTTTAATGGTCTGATTAGATGCCATTTCTTTTGAGTTTGGATAGAAAACCATTTTTAAAGTTCCTCGCAATATGATAGGATTATTCCCCAATAATGCTTTTTCTATTTTTATGCTATTTTTTTCTAAGGATAAAATTTTATTTATCTTTGTCAAGCCCTCACCTTTAATATAAAAACTTTTGTCATTTAAAAAGACCGCTACTTTTTGTTTTTGCTTCCGTTCTTTTTCAAGGTTGCCGCTATCATCTTCAGAAGCGATTATATTTAAAACGCCTTCCAGCATTATAGGGTTTGTATCTTTAAGAATATTTTGCATTTGCTCCGCACTAGTGAATGATAAAATTTTATTTATCATTGCTAATTCTGTGCCTTTTATGCTAAAGATTCTTTTTCCTAGCGTGACAGAAATTTTTTTTCTGTAGATTTGCATTTGTTCCGTTTTGGTCATTTTTTACCTCTGGTTGCTGATTTCTTTTATTATTATTATTTAATTATTACTAACGTATAGAGGGGGGGGGGTGATAAAAAAGCAAAAAAAAGCCAAAAAACTACATTTTTTTGAGGTTTTTCGCTTTAAATGCTTGATTTTTTTTCTACAAAAAAGCGTAAAAAAACCACACACGCTAAATTTTTCTAAAATTTCTTTCATAAAAGCAAGTATAGATAAAAAAACTCCAAAAAGAAAACGCATATAAAAGATTTTTCTTAAAACGAACAAAAGCGGCTTATTTAGTATTTATGGGTTTGCATTTTTTTTAGCGGGTTTGCCAGTCCAAAAAGTGAAACGGAGTGTTTGAGGGTTTGCCGCTTTTGGCTCGGTGGCTTTTGCCAGTTAGAGCCGCTTGGAATGTTTTAGGGTTTGTCTGTTTGCTCGGTGGCTTTGCCAGTTAGAGCCGCTTGGAGTGTTTGAGGGTTTGCCGTTTTTGGCTCGCAGCGCGGAAACGATTGTTAAAAGTCTGGAACTACATCAAAAGCGATTAAACATCTTTGAGGGTTTGTCTGTTTGCTTGGTGTGCTTTTGCCAGTTAGAGCCGCTTGGAATGTTTGAGCCTTTGCCGCTTTTGGCTTGGTGTGCTTTGCCAGTTAGAGCCGCTTGGAGTGTTTGAGGGTTTGCCGCTTTTGGCTCGGTCTGGAACTACATCAAAAGCGATTAAACATCTTTGAGGGTTTGTCTGTTTGCTCGGTGTGCTTTGCCAGTTAGAACCGCTTGGAATATTTTAGCCACAAAAAAGGCTTATTTTATAATATTTTTTAGAGTGTGTATGTGTATTCAGTCTATAAATGCCTAAATTATCGGAATTATGTATTTTTTTATATTTTCAAAAGCCCGTCAAGCCAAATAAAATAAAGTCTTTTACTATGTTATGTGTAGTCTATGCCTACCTAGTCTATAAATGCCTAAACTATCGGAATTATGTATTTTTTTCTGTTTTCAAGAGAAAAACGTCAACAACTGTTTGCAAAATTGAGGTAGCTGAACTTTTTTTCCGCTGACAAGCGTCTAAGGTAAAAACATAGACGTGAGGTAGCTGTGAAAAAAGCATATTTCTGCATAGACGGGTTTTCGTTTAAGCGCGTGAGCGACTTTTACAAACATGAGCACAATAGGCATTCCAGATTGAGCGTGGCCGCTATGGAAGCGTATTTACGCTACGAGATAGAACGCAGGCTTGAATGGAAAAGCGATTTTGAGCATTTAAAAATCGAAAAGCATTTCTACCAGCCATGCGAAAATCCGCAAAGAACCTCTTACAAAAGCGATGTTAAAGAGGCTATTTTGAGGTTTGAAAAAAAATTAACCAACTCCGGCTATGCCGTTCATTACGCACAAACGGCAAATATGGCAAAGCCCAAACCCAATGAGGGCATGTTTGCGGACTGGGTGGTGGCAAACGAGCTCAGGAAATTCGATATTTTTGTCCTGTTTTCAACTCAAGGCCAATACGCCAGCATTTTGCAGCAAGCCAAGCAGTGCAACATTCCGAGCTTGTTGATAGGCTGGAATTCCTCTTGCAAAAATTCAGCAGGCAAAGACAGCCGCTGGAAAACCGACAGAGCCTTGATAAAATACGCAAGCATCTATTGCCCGCTGGAGAGAATGCTCAACTTGCCGGACAGAAAATACCCGCTTGCGGATATAATGTTTGAAAAGTCCTCTAGCCTCCGGCAGCCTGGAGCTTACCCCAAGTATCCTTTAAACCAACTATGCGGTTGAATACAGGCTTTTGAGTATCTTTGGAGTCCACGCAAAAATAGCCGTGCCTCAAAAACTGGAACCTATCGTAGGGTTTAACGTTTGAGAGCAACGGTTCCGCTTTTGCGTGTTTTACTATAAGGGAATTTTTATCAACGTAATCCATATAATTTTTCCCTTCTGGGATTGATACCGGATTTTCCAAAGTGAATAGATTTTCAAAAAGGCGAGCCTCAATGTCAACAGCCGTTTTGCAATTAACCCAGTGCAGGGTTCCTTTTACCTTGCGGGCATCCGGGGTTTCGCCGCCTCTGCTCTCAGGGTCGTAAACGCAATGCAGCTCAACTATATTGCCATTGGAGTCCTTAATGGCTTTTTCGCAGCGGATATAATAAGCACCTTTTAAGCGCACTTCGGCACCTGGGGAAAGCCGGAAGTATTTTTTTGGCGGGTTTTCCATAAAGTCTTCCCGCTCGATGTAAATCTCTTTGCCAAATACAATTTTTCTATTCCCTTGCTCTAAATTTTCGGGATTGTTTTCAGCTTCAAAAACGTCTTCTTTGCCATCTTCCCAATTTGTTATCACAACCTTTAGTGGGTCTAAAACCACCATTGCCCTCTGCGCGTTTTTATTCAGTTCTTCCCTTATGCAGAAGTAGAGGAGCTGTATATCCACAACGCTATCGGTTTTGGCAACGCCTATACGCTCTGCAAATTCGCGAATGGAGCTAGGAGTGTAGCCTCTGCGGCGTAGCCCGCTGATTGTGGGCATACGAGGGTCGTCCCAGCCAAGGACGTGGTTGTTTTCCACCAATTCCCTCAAAAGCCTTTTGCTCATTACGGTATAGGTTAAGTTCAAGCGGGCAAATTCTATTTGGCGGGGCAGAGCATCCGGCATTTTTTGGCTCGGTGTATAGCTGCCGCTGTTCATAATGGCTTTGATTTCGTTCAATGTCCACTCGTAGAGAGGGCGGTGGGCTTCAAATTCCAAAGTGCAGATGCTGTGCGTTATTCCCTCTATCCAGTCGCCTATGGGGTGGGCATAATCGTACATAGGGTACACAACCCATTTATCTCCGGTGCGGTGGTGAGCAGTTTTTTTAATGCGGTAAATGGCTGGGTCGCGCATATTCATATTGGGGCTTGCCATGTCTATCTTGGCGCGCAAAAACGCTTCGCCTTCCTCAATTTCGCCAGCTTTCATTTTGTGGAAAATCTCAAGGCTTTCCTGTTTGGGGCGGTTTCGCCAAGGGCTGTCTTTGCCGGGGCTTGTGAGGGTTCCTCTATACTCACTTACTTCATCGCCCTTTAGGTGGCATATATACGCTTTATCGGCTAGAATCAGCTGTTCGGCAAATTCGTAGCATAGGTCGTAATAATCGCTTGCATAGTATTCCCTGTCTTCCCAGTCAAAGCCTAGCCATTTAACATCTTCTTTTATGCTATCCACATATTCAACATCTTCTTTTGTGGGGTTGGTGTCGTCAAAGCGCAGGTTGCAAAGCCCCTTGAATTTCAGGGCAGTGCCAAAGTTTATGCAGATGCTCTTTGCGTGCCCGATGTGCAGATAGCCATTTGGTTCGGGTGGGAAACGGGTATTTACCTTGCTATACCGCTTGTTTTCCAAATCTTCAACTATAAAATCTTGAATAAAATTAGATGCTTCTTCCATTTTGGAGAAAATAGAAAAAAAATATATATATTATACATATGCGCTATCTTCTTTTCTCTTTGCTCTTAGCGGCAAGTGCTTTTGCCGCTCCCCTAAATTTGACAGGCACGGTTAAGGCACTCAGCGAAAGCGGAGACCCCGTTAAGGATGCCGTTGTTCTGCTGAAGGTGAACGGCAATTTGATAGCTTATGCTCGCACATTGAGCAATGCAAGTGGCAATTTTACGCTTTTGCCCGGCAAAGATGCTCCCGGCGATATTTCCGGTGGCGAGCCCGGTGAGCCCGGTGAGCCTAGCGAGCCCGGTGGCCCCGATGATCCAGATCCAATAGCAAAGCCCGCCGATGTTCTCGCTGTGAAGTTCGTGAGTTACCAAGCGATGGATTTAAAAGGGCGTTCCCATTCCTTGAATAACTTGCCACTGGGCATTTATGTTATTTTGGGCAAAACCGAGCGTGGAAAAACCGTGAATTTAGGCAAGGTTTATCATAAGGGCGGTGCGCTGAAAATCGGCGAAATTGCAAAAAAAGAGCAAAAAAGCAAAAGCCTTGCAAAGACCGTCACCACGAGAGGCGATTCAGTTCAACTGATAGTTCGCAAAGCGGGCTACTTGCCAAAAGAAGTTGAGTTTTCCAGTTTTAGCGAAGATGTAGGCACTGTTGTTTTGGAACGCGACCCGCTGGAAAAAAGGATTGATAGTGTTATGGCTCTTATGGATTTGAATAAAAAAATCTACCAGATGACACAGGCTCAGGTAGGTACTTCCTTTGGTTCCGGCGCGAATTTTTACGGCTCGGTTCTGCAAGGCGGCGATGGTTATTCTAGTACCGTGCTGAGTTCAATGAGTACCGCTATAAACTCCGCATCTCCAAAGATTCCAGTCACTTACGGCAAAGATATGATGCACGGTGCTGCAGCAATTAACGGCGCAACCATATTCCCGCACAACATTGGAATGGGTGCAACAAGGGATTCTGCCCTTGTTCGCAGGGCTTGCGAGGTAACAGCAAAGGAAAGCTGGGCTGGCAATGTTGATTTGATTTTTGGGCCTGCAATTTCCGTTCCTCAAGATGACAAGTGGGGCAGAACCTATGAGGGCTTTGGCTCAACACCGGAACTTGCGGTTGAAATGGGTGCGGCTTGCGTTAGAGGTTATCAAGGCGCAAAATATAATGCCGCTTGGAGAGTTATAGCCACGGCAAAGCATTATTTAGCTGATGGCGGAGTGAGCAAAGACCGTGGAAACGTAACTGCAAGCGATGCCGATATCCGCAGAATCCATTTACCGGGTTACGAAGCCGCTGTGGAACAAGGCGTTTTGAGTGTTATGGTTTCTTTTAATCAAATTAACGGCGTTCATCAACACATAGATTCCACTCGTATAATTGGCTGGCTAAAAACGGAACTGGGCTTTGACGGATATGTTATAAGCGACTGGCAAGGAATTGCCAATTCCACCCAGCCTGGATATACCCAATGTGATTACGGCGGTAGCTGCACCGGGCCATCATTAACCAGTGATGCCGTGCGGAAAGCCATAAATGCAGGCGTTGACCTTGCGATGGAACCCGGCTCCCACGAGAATTTTATCACCTTTTTAACTTCCTTGGTAAATAATGGGAATAATGGGCAGGTTTCTATGGATCGTATAAACGATGCAGTGCGCCGCATTTTAAGGGCAAAGTTCAGGGCTAACAGGATGGATAATATTCAGGGACCTACGGAATATGCAGGAAAGACAAGTTTAATAGGAAGTACGGAACATCGCGATGTTGCGAGGGAAGCGGTTCGCAAAAGTTTGGTATTGCTAAAAAATGACAACGCATTGCCAATTTCCAGATCTGCCAAAGTTTTTGTAACGGGCAGCCACGCGACCAACACCGGATATCTGTGCGGAGGCTGGACTGGCAATGGCTGTGAAACTAGTGGTTTTAATCAAACTTGCTACGGATGGACAAATACCAGAGATAACGTACAGGGTGCGACAAGCGTAAAAGATGGATTTAACAAAGTTGTGGCGAATTCCGTAGTTAACAGTGCCAATGAAGCCAATGTTATAGTCTATGTCACTGGAGAAAAACCTTATGCTGAATGGCACGGTGATACTCAAAACCTGACATTCCAGGATAACACTCTAGCTACATTGAAAAGCCAAAACTCCGGCAAAAAGATAATAACGGTATTCATAAGCGGCCGCGCAATGGACACAAACTCGCTGATTAGCAACAGTGATGCTTTTGTAGCTGCCTGGCTCCCGGGTAGTGAGGGGGCGGGTATTGCCGAGGTGCTATTTGGCTCCCCATATAATTTTACAGGCAAACTCCCCCGCAAATGGGGTACATACGATTATGGCTATGGGCTCACTTATTGAAAAAATTGCCCTAGACCTCTATCAGGGCAATATAGGCACAGCTAACTCTAAGTATATCAGTATGTTAGGTGAACTGAGCAAGTATGAGCCTTTTATAAAAAACGCTCAAAAAGCGTTAAAATTGCAAGAAAATGAGGATTGGGTGGGTTTAGCGGATATTTTTTACGAAATATCGCAATAAATTTACTATATTCATTTCCGAGGATTTTCGGAGACTTTTATGGAATGGGATAAGGCATTCGACAGGAGATTAGATTTTATAGCCAAATATCGCAGTTTGGACAAGAGAATTCCTTTGGAAAAAAAGAAGGCTTTGCATTATTTGAACCAGCAAAAAGGCTGTTTTCACGCATTTCAGTATACAAATGGCATTTTGGAGCTTTTTATATTCCTAGACGAGGAAAACAGCATAGAAACCTCGCTTTCTTACCTTTCTTCCGATTTAAAAAGCCTTGGCGATGTGCTCCTGCGTTCCGCAAACCCCACAAATCCGTTCTTTTTGGCGATAAGGGAGGAGGTTCCCACTTGGTACGCGGCTTCCGTGGATGCGGATTTAGACGAAGAGACCGGCGATGACGAAGAGGAAAACGAGCAAAGGCTGGAAATCACGGTGATGCGCACCGATGCCGGCAGAGACATAACCGACCATGAGATGAAACGCACGCTTCGCAACCTGCGCGCCCGCCTAAAAGCTTGGAAAGAGGAACTCCGCATAATAGCCACCGTCAGCGCTGATTCAGACGATTTGGACGATAATGAAACCGAAGATGCCGTTTTAAAGCTATCTTTAGAAAATTCCCCTCTCCGCATAAAGAGCAAAAGGGGTGAATTGTTCGTGGGTTTTGTGCCAATTCAAGAGATTTACGACTACCATTTGGAATTAGGCCGCCGCCACAAGGCAAAACACAACATGATGATAGTAAGCTCAAATATTCGTACATATTTGGGTAGCCAAACTTACACAAACGCAAGCCTTTTAGACGCTTTTTTGGGCATGAAAAAGAATGGGACAATAGAGGAATTTCCGTTTTTGCACAACGGCATGACTTTAACCGGCGATAATTTGCGCCCGGAGCATACAGGCGGCAAATGGTTCTTGTTCATAGACCACCCTAAGATAATAAACGGAGCGCAGAGCCTTTTCACCTACGAGCAGTATGCGAGCAGGGAAGAACATCCCGTTAACCCCCTTGTTTTGGTGAAAGTTGTTATTCCATATCCATCGGAAACCGAAGAACACGATTCTGGGAATTTTGTTCGCCTTGTTACTATGGCGAACAACCGTCAAAATCCGGTGTTCAGCTATCATTTGCGCGCTGCTGACGATTTGCAGTTTTTTATATGGCAAAAGATGCAAGCAGAAGGTTTTTATTATATATACAAAGAGGGAGTTCGCCCAAAAACTCGCACTAGAAAATTAGAAGTTAGAATGCGTCCAGAACTCTCAAAAACCATGCTCCTTTTGGATGCCAAAATCTCCGAAAGCCGCGCAAGCGATCAGGTTTTTGACCAAGAGAGTTTTTATCAGCGGTGCTTTGGAGCGTTTTATAGGCAAACCACCGAGCACGAAAGCCCATTTGTTCGCTTGTGCATCATTTACACAAAGGCATGGCAGCTTTTGGGCAGGCTTCCGTTGAAGATAAAGGCCGTGACTCCGGGTCAGGGAACTCGCATAGAACCGAACAAGGATAACCCTTTGAATTTGGTCTCTTGGCATGGCAGTAAATTAGAGGATAAATTTGCATTCCGCTCTGCGATTCGCGAAGTCACAATAGCTTTGGCACTCCGTTACTGGCTGCACTACGGCAGGCCTTTCAGAGACTTCCAGACTCTGCAAGATAACGAAAACGAGTTCAATAACTCCATAACAAAGTTTATAAAGAAAATTTTGGAAGGCTCGCTTTCCAAGGTGATAGTGGCGGAATACAAGGATAATCCAAAGTTTTTTGACACCCTCAAAGTCATAGACAACGAAACTGGAGAAACCGTGGAAAGGCGTGTTTGGAAGGGATTTACCAATACGGATGTCTATAACAATATTTTGAATATTATGAGCAAGAATGAACCCGCATGGGATAAATGCAAGGGCGGCTTGGATGGTATTTGGGATTAGCATTGTTTGGATTATCCTCGCTGTCTTTTTGCAAATGATTTTAATTATAGGGGGGATACTATTTTTTAATATTCATATACGAAAGCAAATAACAAAAGATACTGAAGTAAAGCCCGTTATAGACAATGCGTATAGAGAGGCAGAAAAAACTAGGGGAGACGATGAAGATTTAGGCGTTGCACCTGCTACTGAAAGCAAGACAACTTAAAATTGAGGGGGGGATTATGGACGATATAAAAGATATGGTAAAAAAAGCAGAGGCATATTTGGAGTCTGCTGGTAAATTGACAGAGGAATGTTTGGAAAAATATATTCCGAGCGAAAAAGAGCCTCCAAGTACTTTACATTCTGCCATGCGTTATGCACTTTTCACAGGGGGCAAAAGACTTCGCCCCGCTCTTGCTCAAGCCGCTTATGAATTTTTTGGCGGAAAACCTTCTGAATCTATTTACCTTGCGATGTGCGCTTTGGAAATGCTACACACCTTTTCCCTAATTCACGACGATTTGCCCTGCATGGACGACGATGATTTTCGCCGTGGAAAACTCACTACGCACAAGGTTTACGGCGATGCGACCGCAGTTTTAACAGGGGATGCTCTTTGCGTTTTTGCCTTTGAATTGATAGCCCGCACGGGCAATATCACGGTTGTTAAAGAACTCGCGCACTCGCTTGGCACACAAGGCATGATAGGCGGGCAAATTGTGGATATTGAGTCTGAGGAAAAATCCGTTGATTTGGCTACGGTGGATTATATTCACTATCATAAAACAGCAGCTTTGATAGAAGCCTCGCTGGTTATAGGCGGTTTGCTCGCAGACGCAAAAGAAGAGGATTTGAAGCATATAAGGGAATTTGGCAAGGGGATAGGGCTTGTATTCCAGATTGTAGATGATATTTTGGATATAGAAAGCTCAACGGAAGAGCTTGGCAAAGATGTTGGTTCGGATGTTAAAAACGGCAAAGCTACTTATCCGGCTGTTTTGGGTTTAGAAGCTTCAAAGCAAAAGGTAAAGGAACTCTACAATAAGGCGTTAGCGGATTTGGAAAAATTATCCGGCAAAAATTCCGAAACTCTGCGGAATATAACTGCTCTTATAATAGCTAGAACACATTAGCTATCCACTTGCCCAAAGCTCTCAGTTCCTCTATGCATACGGAATGCATCATGTGGTAAGTGTACCTTTCAACAGGGTTCCCGTTTGCTTTGAAAAATTCAAAAGCCTTTTGCCCAAGGGCAGGGGGAACAACATTGTCATGGTCCCCGTGGCCAAAGAATATGGGGATTTTTGCATTTATTCCATCTTTGGGCATTGTATCCGCTGTTGGGAAATAGGAAGAGAGACTAGCTACCCCTGCGAGTTTTTTAGGATAATGAATTGCCGTTTGCAGAGCCATAACCCCGCCTTGGCTAAAGCCTATGAGCAAGATTCTCTCCGAGTTTATGCCTTTTTCAATTTCGGCATCTACAAGTTCCGCAACGTATTTGGAATTTCCTTCTATATTTTTAATATCTGGATCTCTATCCAAATGCAAATCGGTTATATCGTACCAAGCGCGCATTTCATAGCCTCCATTTACGGTGATATGCATTACGGGCGCATGGGGAAAAATAAACCTTACCGCAGAATTTTGTGGTAAATTAAGCTCTGGGATTACATCTGCAAAATCATAACCATCTGCACCAAGCCCGTGCAGCCAGATAATCGCGGCATTTGGCTTTTCTGCGGTTTCTCTTATTATGGAATCTAACATTAGAACATAATTTAGAAAAATTTTCTAAATTCCCATAATGCGTGTTTTAGTTCTCAATTGCGGCTCATCTTCCGTGAAATTTGCGGTTATAGATACTCGGAGCGAGGAATCTTCTGTAAGCGGCTCTGTGGAGGAAATAGGTACAAGTGCACGTTTCAAAGCGAAAAAAGGCGGTGAGTCTTTTAAAAGAAGCGTGGACGCCGTAAACCATAGCGGTGCGCTTGCTGTGGTAAATTCCTTTCTCAAAGAAGTAGGCGAAGATAAAGGCATAGCAGCTGTTGGCCACAGAGTGGTACACGGCGGCGAAAAATTTTCAAAATCCGTTTTGATAGACGATGATGTTCTAAAAACTATAGAGGAATGCGCAGTGCTCGCTCCATTGCACAATCCACCGAATTTGCAGGGAATAGCGGCAGCCAAAAAGAACTTCCCGGAGCTTGCCCAAGTAGCTGTATTCGACACCGCCTTCCACAGGAGTATGCCTCAGCACGCTTACCTTTATGGAATTCCATACTGGCTCTACGATGAGTACAAAATTAGACGCTACGGATTTCACGGCACATCTCACCGCTTTGTGACAAAAAAAACAGCGGAGATTTTGAAAAAAAAGCCAGAGGATTTATGCTTGATAATAGCGCACTTGGGAAACGGCTGCTCCGCGACAGCTGTGAAATTCGGGGAATCCATGGACACCACTTTGGGCTTAACCCCACTCGAAGGTATGGTTATGGGGACGCGTTGTGGCTCAATAGACCCGGGGATAATACTTCATTTAACAAAAACTTTGAGTTATGATTACGAGAAGCTGAACAAATTGCTAAACAAAGAAAGCGGGCTTCTTGGTCTCAGCAAAATTTCCAGCGATATGCGAGTGCTTTTGGAAAATGCGGACAGAGGCGAGGAAAGAGCAAAGATAGCCATAGAGGTTTTTTGCTACCGCGCTGCAAAGGAAATTGCATCGTTAATGCCCGCGCTCCCCAGACTGGATAACCTTGTTTTCACAGGTGGAATAGGCGAGAACTCCGAGTCGGTTCGTGAAAAAATATTATCCCATTTAAAAATTTTCAAATTCGGCGAAGGCGGCCCGCAGGTTATGGTTGTTCCAACCAACGAAGAACTTTTAATAGCGATGGATACCGAGGCTGTTTTAAAATGAAATACGGGCAGGTAAAAACCGAGAAGATGTATTTTACCAGCAATGAAGCCTCTAAAATAGTAGGCGTTCCTATCAGCGTTTTGCGCTCGTGGGAAGAGAAATTTCCCGCTTTTAATCCCCAAAAAAACAGGGCTGGCAAACGAATGTACAGCCACAGTGATATTGAGATAGCAAAAAAAATCAAAAACGATGCAAATTATGACCCAGCAAAAGAGCCCAGAAAAAAAACATCTCAATTAAAAGCCGTCAAAAGCAAACTTGTGATGGACAAAAATTCTCTGCTAAAAATCAGAAGCAACTTGCAAAGCGTCTTGAATAAAATTAAGAAGTGAGAAATTTTCTATATTTTTTGTAGAGAGGTGCAAATTATGGCAACGGAAACAGCAGAAATAGAAACATTGACGGCAACAGAAGTAAAGCAGGCTATGGGAACGCTAAGGCTTGAAAATTGGACTGAAGACCTATTAGATGAAATAAAACTTGATAGGGAGTTAGCTATAAGCATAGCAGAAGCCGACCGAGGAGAAACATTCCCTATTGAGCAACTAGAAAAAGAAGTAATGGAAAAATTTGCGAACGGCTATTATGGCAGAAAATAGTTTGCAGAGAAAGAAAATAACCTACACATTAAGACTTGCAAGGCAGCTAGACGAGGCTATAAATTATCTTTATGATAATTATGCGCCAAAGCAAGCAGAGATAATGGGAAAGCAGTTTTTTGAAGCAGTAAGGCTATTGGAGAAAGCACCTTGGATAGGTATCAAGCACAAAGACGGAATGCGGCAAATAAAGCTAGGCAAATTTAGCTACAACATCTACTATAGGGAAAAAGAAACTGAAATAGAAATACTTGGGATATGGCACACCAGCAGAGGCTCGGAGTTTGAGGATAACGAGTAAATTATTGAAGCCTAATAAAAAGCGGGAAAGGAGACTCGAACCCCCGACCCTAACCTTGGCAAGGTTATGCTCTACCAACTGAAATTCTTTGCTAAAAATCAGAAGCAGCCTGCAGCTTGGCGTTATTCTTTTTTACATAACTGCGTGCTTCTTGCGCAGTCATTTTAGTTATTTTGCTCATCCTGTTTGTCCAAAGACCTAGTTATAATATAGAAAATTTTCGGGGTTTCTGTGCCTTTATGCAAGGTTCATTTTATTTTCTATATTAGGATTAAAATAAGAGTTTATTATGAAAAAAATAAAAGCAGTCATTTTTTTTATTTTGTCAGCGGTGGTCTGGGCTTTTGACAGCCTTTTCAATCCTTGTAGGAGATTTCATATTATTAAAAAAGAAATAACCTATTCTGAAAACTTGGAAAACTATTACAACAATCAAAAAGGTGAAAAGAGCGGGAAAGGAGACTCGAACCCCCGACCCTAACCTTGGCAAGGTTATGCTCTACCAACTGAGCTATTCCCGCTAAAATCCGTATGTAAAAGATAGAAATTCAAAATATCTTTGTCAAGGGTATTTTTAAGTTTCTTCGCTTTCTTCGGTTGCTGCCGCCTTGCGAGCGGTTTTGCGCTTTGCACCTACTATCTGCCCGCCGAACCGCTTGTTGAAACGATCTATGCGACCTGCTGTATCCAGATGGTGCATTTTGCCGGTCCAAAACGGATGAGTATCCGAGGTTATTTCCAAAGAGATAACTTGATATTCCTCGCCGTTTATAGTGCGTTTTTCGCTGGAAACCTTTGTGCTACGAGTCAAAAATTCCTTACCCGTATTTGCGTCTATAAACACGGTTTTGCGATATTCCGGATGAATTCCTTCTTTCATACACACAAATATAGCAATTTTTTTGCAATTTGTCAAGGAATGACCCTTGACGATGGGCTGTTTTTTTTCTAAATTTTACATTCACACTAGTGGAAAGAGCGATTTATGGACAATAAAAAGAACATTGCGATAATTGCCGTAGGCGTTTTGCTGTTAGTTGTCGGCTTTTTCTGCTTGGCTCAAGGTCCAGCGGAAAATCCAGTTTCGTTAACTGCGGCTCCGCTTATTTTGGTTTTTGCTTATCTTGTGGTGATGCCTATTGGCATACTATGGGTTAGCGAAAAGAAGAAGGGCGATTGATTTTAGGGCGATTAGCTCAGCTGGTTCAGAGCGTCTGCCTTACAAGCAGAATGTCAGCGGTTCGAATCCGTTATCGCCCATTAACCTTTGGGGTGGTAGCTCAATTTGGTTAGAGCACCGGCCTGTCACGTCGGAGGTTGCGAGTTCAAGCCTCGTCCATCCCGCTTCCAAAGATCCCCCCTTGAATTATGATTTTTTAACAAAATCATAATTTCCTCCCCCCGTTTTTTCCGCCCGGAGGGCTAACGGGGGGAAGCCACAACCCCCTAATCCAAAGTTAATGTTTCCTAGTTCTTGATTTGTAGCAAGAGCTGGTGTTGCTCTCTATCAAAGAGAAAATTATGGCGAGTTGGCTGACGGATAGCTTGTTTTCTTTTTGGGCGTAAATTAGCTGCTTCAAAAGTTCTTCTTTATAAGTCGTGTCGCCGTGGTCTTTAAAGCATACAAGCCCTGGCTCTACAAGCCCGTTTTCTGCCACATACTTTCTATAGTCTTCGTCTATTCTGTTATTGCTTACTATAATGGCCTCTAATATCCCACAGGCTATGTTAAAGGCTATTTCGTGCGTTACGCTGGCTTCTGCATCTGGCAATCTTTCGATTCTGTTGTAGAAAACTTCTAAAGAGTAACCTCCGGTATTGTCAACAATGGCGGCATAAAACAGAGCTGCAACTTTGTGCCTGTCCAGCCTGCTGTCTTCTGACATACCGATTGCTTTTCTAAATTTTCTCCGCTCGTTATTGTACTTGCTGTAAACATTCTCTCTAAAATGTACGTTGCTATATTTCATCTCTACCTTATATCGGCAGGAAGCGATTATTTTTTCTATTTCTTTTTTTGCTGTAATTTCCCACAACTTATTGAAAATTTCCCTATCCATAAAAAACCTCCCTGTAAATTGTTACCAAGAGCTTTTGCGTTCGCGCCATTTAACTTTTTTTATACTTATTTCAGCATCCTTTGGCTTTAACAATTCTTTCAACTGAGCTTTTGCCCTTTTAAAAACGCTACTGGAAGTTTTTTTAGGTTCCTCTGCGGCAATTTCCACAGCTTTTTGTGAAAGTGTTTTTCTTTCCATATTCAACCTCGCTTGTTTTTTGTTAATATAGAAAATTCCAAGCTGCTTGTTTTGGCGTTCCTTTATTGTGGGACGTCTTGATGCTTGTAGTGTTTGGTCAGATAGACATCCGGTGCGTCTTCGGCATCTTTGATGAATTCTGGGATGTTTATTATGACTCGAGTGTTTTTTATGCTATATGTTATTCGGTCGAGGATATAGTCTCGTAGTTCTGCATTTTGGCTGCTATATAGTTCAACTGAGGAATCTTGCCCTAGGTCTATAAATGCGCTTATGCACGATTTTTCTGGCGAGTCAGTAATCAATTTAACTGAGCTTAGATTGATTATCTTGCCAGATTGCGCTACTATGAATTGGTTCATATTGTCAGTCTCCTATTTTAGGGTAATATAGAAAAACTCACCGCTTATGCAAGCTCGGACGATTAGAAAATCACCAAGCTGCGTTGGAAGGCACGGTTAATCCCCATAGGCTAGTCTGTTTTGTAAGATGGGTTTTTCTACATTCTCTTATTCAAGGAGTAAAAATGACCGCTGCCACAATATTAATGAAAGGAATAAAACCGAGCCAGTCAGATATTGAACTTTTCAAAAAAGAACTTGACAAATTGCTTGGCAATATAAATCCGAAAGAAAGCGAAGAGTTTCATAAAAATTTGCTCAGGGATTTTCTCAAAGCAGTTTATTACAAAGACGAATACTTTATCAATACCAAGGGAAAAAATGATTTGGTAATCCATAACGATAATACCGACAAATCTCCCGTTGGTGTACTTATCGAAACAAAAAGCCCTAAAAACAAATCTGAAATGGTAAATCATAATAATATGAACGCAAAATCGTTTCAAGAATTGCTACTATATTATCTACGTGAACGGATAACTGGAAAAAACTCTGACCTTCGCTACCTGATAATCACCAATATATATGAATGGGTTGTATTTGATGCTCGCGATTTTGAGGACACATTCGCAAGCGATAAAGAACTGATAAAGAAATTCAAAGAGTTTGAAAATAAAACATCCGCAGCGACAAAAAACGATACTTTCTACAAGGAAATAGCCGCTTCTGCCATTGACAAGCACATCAATAATATAAAATTCACCAATTTTGATATTCGCAACTATGATGATAAACCGCTGGATTTGTATAAATTTTTGCATCCTATGCATTTACTCAAATTGGAAGTTGCCAATGACAACAACCAATTGAACAAGGAATTTTACACAGAACTTTTGCACATTATCGGGCTAGAGGAAGAGGCTAAAGAAGGCAAAAAAGTAATTGTGTATAAGAAAACCGACAATGATGGGTCGCTTATAGAAAGAGCTATGCACTATATTAAATCCGATGAGTGTAGAGTATTAAATGATCCACAGTATGGCGAAAACAAAGAAGAACGGACATATAACGCCGCATTTAGACTGGCTATTATTTGGATTAACCGTATTTTATTTTTGAAATTGCTTGAAGCACAAATTTGTAAATATCATAAAAAAGACAAAAATTATGCTTTTCTTTCCGCCTGCAAGTTGGAAAATTACGGTGATTTGAATGAATTATTTTTCTCCGTTTTGGCTGTAAAAACAAATGAACGCGAATCAAAAATTTTAAAAGAGAAATTTGCTAAGGTTCCTTATCTCAATAGCTCACTATTTGAGCAAACAGATATTGAAAAGAATTCGATTTATATTAGGGCTTTGGGGCATATTACCCATTTTAAGATTTATTCAAAATCTATATTGAAAAACGATGAACCTCCACAATCGCATTTAGAATATTTATTGCGTTTTTTAGATGCATACAATTTTAGCAGCGAGGATTCAGAAAATACTCAGGAAGAAAGCAAGCAACTTATTTCAGCTTCGGTGCTTGGGCTTATTTTTGAGAAAATCAATGGCTACAAAGACGGCTCATTTTTCACACCATCCTTTATTACGATGTATATGTGCCGCGAAACCATTGGTCGTGCGGTTGTTCAAAAATTCAACGAAACAAAGGGGTGGAATTGTCAGTCAATTGATGATTTGCACAATCATATTGGAAAAAATACCGAAGATATAAAGGAGGCAAATCAAATTTTCAATACGGTTCGCATTTGCGACCCTGCCGTTGGTTCGGGGCATTTTCTTGTTTCTGCTTTGAATGAAATGATTTGGCTGAAATATAAATTAGAAATTTTAGGCGATAAAGATGGAAAAAGGTTGAAGAGTTACAATATAGAAGTTAGTAATGATGAGTTGGTTATTACTGACGACAATGGGAATGGTTTCACCTATAATCCCGAAAATAACAAAAGCCAAGGGGTTCAAGAAGTGCTTTTCAATGAGAAACGAACTATAATAGAGAATTGCCTTTTTGTTGTAGATGTGAATCCAAATTCTGTGGAAATTTGCCGATTGCGTTTGTGGATTGAGTTGCTGAAAAATGCCTATTATCGTGATAGTGGCAAGGGTGAGTTAGAGACTTTACCCAATATTGACATAAACATAAAGCACGGGAATTCGCTCATTAGTCGTTTTGATTTGTATGAAAAATATTCCGAATTGGATTTTGCTACGCATTCGAAACTGCAAGGCATTACTAAGGAATACAAGAGTCAAGTTTTTCTTTATAAGAATTGCAGCGATGATAGAGAAGCAAAAAAGGTGATTTTCAAAAAGATTGGAGAAATAAAAAGAACATTCAACGAAATAAATGATCCCAAAGATGCCGATT
>JAITFO010000040.1 GCA_031281265.1 Candidatus Fibrimonadaceae bacterium | reverse complement strand
ACCATGATTTTTTGCTTTACTTTTTTTTCCCTTGAAAAAGCGAGAATTGCCTCAATGGATTCCTCTTTTGCGGATTCTATAAAACCGCACGTATTTATCAAAATCACATCGCTTTTTTCCGGGCTTTCAACTATTTTGAAATTCGCCGATAAAAGCTCCGCAACCGCTCGCTCGCTATCAACTTGATTCTTCGCACAGCCTAGACTTATGGGATAAAATTTCAGGGGCATTTAAAAACCCCCATCATCTCCAGATGAAATGTTTGAGGGTAAAAGGCAAAGCCCTGAATGTCTGCGAGCTCGTAGCCGGAGTTTAGCAATTTGCGGGTGTCGCGGGCAAGGGTGGCTGGATTGCAAGAAACGTAAATTAGCTTGCTGGCTTTGTTTTTGCAAAGCGTATTGCACAGCTTGTCCGTAATCCCTGTGCGGGGCGGGTCTATTAAAACGCAGGCTCTGCTCAAAAGCTCGGAATTCTTTTCGCACCATTCCTCTGCGCTCATAGCAAAAAATACGCAGTTATCGCCTAAATTTTTCTCAGCGAATTTCTGGCAGCGGGAATCCTGTTCTATAGCTATGACCTGCCCAAACATATCTTGCAAAAATGCGGAAAACAACCCCACTCCGCAAAAAATATCCAAAAGGAGTTCGCCACCGCTTGCCGCTTTTTTAACCCCGTCTATCAGTTTGGGGAGCAACTCCAAATTGCTCTGAAAAAATACGCTTTCATCCGCTTGGATATGTTTGCCCAAGAATTTTTCGCTTTGGTTATCGAATAAATAGCGTTTTTTAAAATTTGAATTCTCTTTCAATTTTTCGTTTAAATTTTGCGACAAAACAAGGCATTTCTCTATTGGCACCACATCGTTTGTAGCCCGTTCCCTAAAACCCCAGGGGATGTTTTTTTCCGTAGCAAAAACCTGCGCTCTGGAGCGATAGCCCCATTCCTCTCCGCTGTGAATTTCAAAGTCTTGCGGCAAATTCAATTTTGCCGTTCTTGAGAATAAATCCAAAACTATTTGTTTTAATAGCTCTATCTGCAATTCAAATTCAGCGTATTGCGCGTTGCAGCCCCCGCATTTGCCGTAATATTTGCAAGGCGGGTTTCTTCTCCTGCCTTTATTAGCTTCCAAGATTTTTACAGCTACCGCTTTTGAGAAATCTCTCTTTTTTTCCATTATCTCTATTTCCGCCAGTTCGCCCGGCAACACCCCTTCCACAAAGCAAACAGAACCATCGGGCAGATGGGTAAGTCCCAATCCGCCCTGAACGCATTTTTCAATTCGCAATTGAATTTTTAAAATCTCTTTCCCAGAGGAATGGTAGTCCATCTGGTTCCATCCCAATATACCAAGGTTGCGGAAACATCAAAAATAATCGTCATAAAACCGGGGTTTTCTGTTGTTATTTTCTTTTTGTTAGTCGCGTGTGTATATTCACCTGGGGGTGCAAGTATAACGCCATTTCTTATTACGGTATTTCTCTCTGCGTTGCCATAAGGGACAAGGTCGTAAGAGCCATCGCTTTTGGATGTATGTAAAAATAGTGCCACCTGCCCGGTTTCGTCATTTATCAAATAGGCAGCGGCGTCTCTAAAGCCATCTCCATTGAAATCGCCCTTTGCATACGTTAGCAGGCTTATATCTCTGCTATCCAGCCTTTTTGGGAAATCAGACAGTTCCCTAGCTTCGCTTGGGAAACGCCAGCCGTCTGGAGCCTCAAATGGTATGGTGTCTTTGGTTATCCTAGAAACAGGAAGTTTTCTCGGTTTTGTGTATGTGAGGTTTGGCTTGCCGTTTACGCCTTGCAACACCATCTCTGTTTCCGTTAATGATAAAACACGAGCCGGAAGCCTCGTCTCTTCCCTTATCTGCCTCTCAACATCTCTTAAAGAAGTCCGGGCGGCTTCTTCGTCGCTTGCAGAACCTTCTATGATTTCGCTGATAAAATCCTCATTTTTAACATATCTTCTAAGGTTAGTGTTTCCGTTCTCCAAACGATAATCTCCGTTTATGGTCATTTTCAGTTTATATTTCAAGTCAATTTTATTCGGCCCAAAACCGGGGGAACTTATGTCGTAATAGCTGACTTGCGAAACTTTCCAATCCCTTGTAAGCTTTAAGGTGTCTTTTACATAATTGATGTTAGAACTGGGGTCAGGCTCCTGGGTCAAAGTCCAATTTCCCAATACGTTATTTTGGTTTACTGGAAGATTGGCAAAAGCGTTAAGGGTGGTAAGGAACAAAACGCCAAAGAGAATTTTTTTCATAAGGACCTCACTATGTTTATGTGTGCAAAAATATAGAAAAAGGTTGCCCACTACTAAACGGATTTAAGCCTCAGTTTTAGCACCAAAAAAAACGCCTCCGATATTATTCCGCCACTCATTTTTGAGGAACCTTTGGTTCGGTCGGTGAAAACTATGGGGATTTCCTTTATTTTTAGGCCTTTTTTCCAAAGTTTATGGGTTGTTTCTATCTGAAAGCAATAGCCATCGCTTTTGAGTTTGTTCAGGTCTAGGTTTTGTAGAGCTATGCGGCTAAAGCATTTAAAACCTCCGGTTGCATCCGCAAAGGGCATTTTGGTCATGAGCCTTGTGTAGTAATTCGCGCCATAACTTAAAATCAGCCTTTTCCAGTCCCAGTTCACAACGGAGATTTTTCCGTTTAAATACCTGCTCCCCAAAACCAAATCGGCATTCTCGGATTCTTTTAAAAAAGTGTTCAAAACCTGCGGGCTGTGGCTCCCGTCTGCGTCCATCTCAAAAACTCTATCGTAATCCCTTTCCAATGCCCATTTAAAACCCGCCACATACGCCGTTCCCAAGCCCATCTTTTTTTCTCGCCTCAAAAGATGAACCCTGTTATTTTCTTTGGACAAATTTTCAACATAATCTCCGGTACCATCTGGCGAACCGTCGTCCACAACCAAAATCTCCAAATCAGAGTTCTGCGCCAAAACCGAAGGCAAAAAATCCGGGATGTTCTCCATCTCGTTGTAAGTAGGGATAATAACTAAGGGTTTCATAATTCTTGCCTAGTATGGCAAAGTTTTTGCCAAGTTCTCAATTTTTTCCTTATTCAAAAGCAAAACGTTTCTGGCATTCCAAGAGCCATCCAAAAACTGCCCGCGCGGGCCTTCCGCCAATTTAAGCTCAAAGGATTTTTTGCCAAGCGTGGCTTTGAGTTCCTTAACGCTCACGGAAAGTTCCTCGGATGGATTTTTTTCTGCCCAGGTCAAAATTTCCTCTGCAATTTCGTGGCTCGCCGCAAAGCAGGGGATACCTATGGAAACGCAGTTCCCAAAAAAAATTTCGCTATAGCTCTCGGCTATTATGGCTTTTATCCCAAAGCGCAAGAGAGCTTGGGGTGCATGCTCTCTGCTAGAGCCGCATCCAAAATTGCGGTTGGAGATTAAAATTCCAGCTCCTTTGTATTTTGGCTCCCTAAAGGGGTGGGTTCCGCCTTGTTTGCTCACGCCTTCTATATCGTCTTCAAAGGCGTGCTCGCCCAAACCTTCAAAAGTAACGCATTTCAAAAACCTTGCGGGTATAATGCGGTCTGTGTCTATATCGTTGCCCCTTAGCGGTAAGCCTTTGCTTGTTATTTGCTCAATTGTGCGCATGAGGGAAAATCTAGTAAAATAATTGGCACGTTTTTTGCTTTAACGAAAGTATGTCAGATGATGCAACCGCTTCCATTCGCAACAGGCTTTTCAACACGGAAACCCGTATGTTGGTATATAAAGGTCTTGACGCCAACGCTATGCGTGGCCGTGCTTATGCCCAGAACATAGCCAATGCCCAAACCCCTGGTTATAGGCGCTTAGAGGTCAATTTTGAAGACCAAGTGCGCGAAGCCATGAAAAAAGAGGTGACTGGCGCAAAAACTCACGATGAACACATGGATATTGGGCGCAAAGCTTCTTTGAAAAAAGTTGAAGCCTACGCTTACCAATCCAGCGACCCGACAAATCCCGGCGAAGTGAACAATGTGGATATAGACATCGAAGCCGCAAAAGTAGCGGAAAACCAGATAGAGCAGAACTACATAATGCAATTCGCTTCCTTCGCAAAATTCCAAGCCGCTATAAAGGGACAGGTGTATTAATTTCTATATTCCCCGTATTATGACCATACGGATTTGTTTAATTTTTGCTGTTTTTGCCCTTACCGCTTACGGGCAGCAACGGAATTCATTTACAGACAGCCGTGATGGTAAAAAATACAAGACTGCTGTTATAGGCAAGCAGACTTGGATGGCAGAGAATTTGAATTACGAGACAGGCGTCTCAAAATGTTACGACAAAAAAATTGATAACTGCGACAAGTATGGCAGGTTGTATAATTGGAGTACGGCTAAAGCGGCTTGTCCCAAAGGTTGGCATTTGCCAGACGATAAAGATTGGAATGTTTTGATGAAGTTCGTAAGTCCGAGCTGTTCTGACAATACTACTTGTGAAGGCGCGGGAATCAAGTTGAAAGCTACGAATGGTTGGGATAACTACAGAGAATTATCAGGCAACGGCACGGATAATTTTGGGTTTGCGGCTCTGCCGGGTGGCTACGGCTATTCCTATGGCAATTTCAACAATATCGGCAATTACGGCTCCTGGTGGAGTGCCTCGGATAGCGATGCTTACATTGCCTACAGCCGGCTTATGTACTACAGCTACGAGGGTGTCCACAGGGACAGCTACGATAAGAACTACCTCTTATTCAGTGTTCGTTGCGTGAAGGATTGATTTTTTACTATATTCTTTATTATGTCTAAAGATTATGTCCGAAGCACTCGCAAAAGCCTTGATATGGATCAGCTGCAGGATTTGCGCTTTCCTATGTCTATGGAACTCGGTTCAACTATGATAACCATTCGAGACCTGCTAAATTGGCAAAAAGGCTCGGTTATAGAGCTTGATAGGGTAGCTGGCGAAAACGTGGATTTGCAAATCAACGGCAAGATAATGGCTAAAGGTGAGGTTGTTATTATGAACAACCACCTTGGGTTCAGGCTCGTAACGCTTTTAAGCCCTGAAGAGAGATTAAAAAGTTTATAGTATAAAGGTTAAAAAGCCTGTGATAAAGAGATTAAAGAGCCTATAATGGATAAAATTTCAAAAGTTTCTAGATGGCATGTTCCGCCACTGTTGATACATTTTTTGGTGTGGTTTTTTGTATATCTGATTTACTTTGTGATATTGCCGTTTGGGAACGAAAGTGCTTGGAAATTTCGCTATATAGCAAGCCCTGCGTATTTAATGTAC
>JAITFO010000029.1 GCA_031281265.1 Candidatus Fibrimonadaceae bacterium | reverse complement strand
AGAGGGGCTTATGGTTTTGGAGATGGTGGAGTTCCTGTTGGCAATCTGCGTTTTTTGAGAATGGTTTTTGAATATGGGCAGGCAACAGGAAAAACCTTCTATTTGCACCCTTTGGAACCGGATTTATGCAACACGGGTTTTGTGAACGAAGGGCTTTATTCAGATATGCTAGGTTTTAAAGGAATTCCAGAACAGGCAGAAACAGTGGTGGTTTACAGAATGTTGGAATTTTCCAGATGGTTTAATGTTCCTGTGCATTTCAGAGAAATTTCCTGTGAAAAAAGTTTGGAGTTAATTAGAATATCAAAAAGCAGAAACTCCAAAATAAACTGCGATGTTGGAATTTATCACCTTTTATTTGATGATTCCAGTTTGGTGGAGCTTTCTTCTGAATACAGCTTTTCTTCTCCGCTAAGAACCGGAAAAGACAGGGAAGCCCTGTGGAAAGGGCTTTTAGACGGCACGGTGCAAAATATAAGCTGCAACCATTTTCCCGTGCGCAAGCAAGACAAGCAAACAAATTTTGAAGACGCAATTCCCGGTGCTGTTTCTTTGGAAATTGCTCTTTCCGCTCTGTGGCAAATCACAGAGCAGAAAACTGGAGGGCATCCTGAACGTTTGCTGAGTTGGATGAATGCTGGCGTTTTGGAACAAGGAAAGCCCGCGAATTTAATCCTCTTTGACCCTAACTTAGAATGGGAAGTTGACGAAAACGCCTTTGCCGGTTCGGTGTGCAACTCCCCGCTTATGGGGAAAAAATTGAAGGGGAAAATTGTTGGAACTTATTTGGGTTCAGAGTGGCGGGGACTATAAGTGAAATTGGCAGGGAGAGAAAAATAAAATTAGGTTGTCAAGGGATGTAATGTCCTTTACATCTATTTATCTCTATATTTTCACCTACAATTCTATAAACTATTCTATTTGACTCATCAATTCGCCTTGACCACCAACCAGATAGATTTCCCCTTAAAGGTTCTGGTTTACCAATACCAGTATATCCATTTCTCACTATATCTTTTAATAATTCATTTACTCGTTCTAACTTTTTCTTATCTTGCTCTTGCCAATAGCAATATCCTTCCCAAGCTTCCAAACTGAACTGATATTTCATTTACTTTCCATAGCAAGCAACTCATCCATAGTTTTCACTACAAATTTTGCTTTTCCTTCATCAATTTCCTTAGCTCCTTTCACCAATTCCCTCAAATTAGCTTCGCTATAAAAAGGATCATCTTCCTCACCAATAGGTACAGGAACACCGCAACGAACCACCTGTTTTTTTATGCTAATTATATTTAAATCTGCAAGTCCTTGCAAAATGCTCATTGCCCCGTTTTTCAATACACTAATGGTTAGCACCTGAGGGTCTGCCGAATACGCCATTGTTGCTGAATCTTTGAGTTCCATAAGAATACCTCTATTAAAGAATATAGAAATATTTTGCAGGTTTGTCAGATGGAAGCAAGTTTCCATTTTTTATACATTTTGGCAATGGAACTAAAACAATTTGAAGTTCCGCTTTTGCAGAAGAACAATATTCCCCAAGTGATAGAAAAGATTTTAGGGAAAAAGGTTTTCAATGTGCATATAGAGCGGCTTGCCCTTGACTACCGGAGAAAAGGAAATCCACACTATGTTTGCAATGCAACTTTTAGTTTAGAAAAGGATTCCAGAGAAGCTCCGCAAAATCTTTGCACAAAAACGCTGCTCAAAAAATATCCTAAAAACAAATCCATGCCAAGCGAGGTTTCCATAGTCGGTGCGGGGCCTGCTGGCTTGTGGGCTGCTTACGCCCTGCTGCTGAATGGACACAAGGTGAATTTATACGAACAAGGAAAACCCGTTGAGGAGAGGTTCAGAGATATTCGCAGATTTTTGAAAAGCGGAATTTTTTTAGAAAATTCAAATATATTTTTTGGCGAGGGCGGGGCGGGTGCTTTTTCGGATGGGAAACTCAACACGAGGAGCCGCACGGAATTTTCGCAGGCTGTTCTAGGCGATTTGATAAACTTGGGAGCAAGCGAAGAAATAGCGTATTTGTCCAAGCCCCATATAGGCACAGACCAGTTGCAATTTTTGATAAAAAAAATGAGAAAGCAAATTTTTGAGCTGGGTGGAAAAATTCATTTTGAAAGTACTCTGCAAGATATTTCCGTACGTGATAATTGCCTTAACTCGATTTGCATAAATTCTAAATGGCAGCCCTGCGAAGCCCTTGTGCTTGCAAGCGGGCACTCCGCAAGGAACATTTACGCAATGCTCCAAGCTCACGGCGTTGCTTTGGAGGGCAAGTCTTTTGCGGTTGGCGTACGCGTTGAGCATCCGCAGAGTTTTATAAACGAAACTCGCTTTGGCAAAGGCGTGGATTACAAATTGACAGGAGCCGCAGATTACACGCTCACAGGAAAAACCGCATACAGTTTTTGTATGTGCCCGGGTGGAGTGGTTGTGCCTTGTGCATCGGAGCCAAATGGAGTGGCAACCAACGGAATGAGTTATAGTCGTCGCAACAGCCCTTTTGCAAATTCGGCTTTAATAGTTCCTTATGAAGTGGATAAGAGCGATGTGAAAAGCGGTATTGCCTTTCAGAGGGAATTGGAGCAAAGAGCTTTTGAAATGACCGGGAAAAATTACTCCGCTCCCAAACAGAGTGCAGAGAATTTTTTAGCGAAAAAGAGCGGAGACTATAATCTGTGGGATTTAATGCCAGAAAATATAAACACGAGTTTAGAAGCGGCTCTTTATGAATTTGAAAATAAAATGCCCGGTTTTATAAAAAACGGTTTGCTAATCGCGCCGGAAACCAGAACCTCTTCCCCGCTCAGAATTGTCCGCAAAGAAAACGGCGAGTCCGTTTCTGTTGCTGGCATTTACCCAGTTGGGGAAGGAGCGGGCTATGCAGGCGGAATTTTAACTAGCGCAGCAGACGGAGCGAGATTATGAGCCAAACCCAATCCCTAGACATCATAATAGCAGGCGCGCGTAAACACAACCTAAAAAACATAACCGTTCGCATTCCGCGCCACAAAATAACGGTTATAACGGGCGTCAGCGGCGCGGGCAAGAGCAGCTTGGCTTTTGACACGCTCTTTGCAGAAGGGCAACGCAGATTTTTAGAAAGCCTATCCACTTATGCCCGCAGATTTTTGGGAAAAATAGACAGGGGTAGCGTTGACTCCATTCAAGGCCTTGCCCCAGCCATTGCCATAGACCAGCAAAACGCCTCCAAAAGCCCAAGAAGCACCGTTGCAACCCTAACGGAAATTTACGACTACTTTCGCATAATGTGGGCGCGCATGGGAATTCCGCACTGCCCTGCTCACAACAAGGCTCTGCAAAAATACAACCCCGCGGAATTGACGCGGCATCTATACGAAAAAAGCAAAGACTTAGCTATAATTTATTCAAAAAATGAAGTTCTGGATAGAGTTCCATTAACGGATAAAAATAAAACAAGATTGATGGATTCCATAGAAAAAGCCTACGCAGAAAGCGGCGGAAAAATAAAAATCAAAATAGGGAACAGCACGGCGAGCTACTCAAATTTCCCAAGCTGCCCGGATTGCGACTTCAGTTTAAAAAGAGAATTAGACCCAAAAAATTTCAGCTTCAACAGCCATTTTGGAGCCTGCGAAACTTGCCAAGGCATCGGCGATATTTATAAAAAGATTTGCCCAAAGTGCAAAGGCGAGCGATTAAAGCCTGAATTTTTGGCGGTGAAAATAGATGGAAAATCCATAAGCGAAGCCTGCAAACTTTCCATAAGCGAAGCCTACGAATGGTTTAGCAATATCCCTTTTAACAAAACGCAAAAAATAATAGCAGACCCATTGCTAAAGGAAATTTTGGGTAGAATGGAATTTATAATAAATGTTGGAATTTCATATTTGGGTTTGAACAGGAGAGGCGATTCCCTGAGCGGAGGGGAAGCGCAGAGATTGCGGCTCGCTGGGCAAATAGGCAGTGGCTTGGAGGGAGTTCTCTACGTTCTTGACGAACCTACCATAGGCTTGCACCAAAGCGACACCAAAAAACTTTTAGACTCGCTTTACAAATTGCGCGATTTGGGGAACACCATCGTTGTTGTTGAGCACGATTTGGAATTTATCAGGGCAAGCGATTATGTTGTGGATTTAGGCCCAAGGGCTGGGGAATTTGGCGGAGAAGTTGTGGCAACTGGAACTCCAAAAGAAGTATCAAAAGCAACCGCTAAATTCCCGCATAGCTTGACAATTCCTTATTTGGCAGGGAAAAAAACTCTCTGCGATACGGAACATAAGGCATTGGATATGAGCCAAAGAGACAATTTTTTTGAACTGAACAATCTTGCAAAAAATAACCTTAAAAATATCTCCGTGAAAATTCCGTTTGGGGCTATAACAGCGATTTCTGGGGTTAGTGGTTCTGGCAAAAGTACTCTTATGGAGTGCATTTACGACTATGCAGAAAAAAAGAAAAAGCCCGTTTGCTTTATAGACCAAACTCCCATAAATTCAAGCCCTCGCTCTACGCCTGTGAGCTATATGAGCATTTTGGAAAAACTGAGAAATTTATTCGCCAAGTTGCCGGAGAGCAAAACTCGCGGTTACGATATTGGGCGTTTTGCCTACAATAAGGAGGGCGGCCGCTGCGAAGTGTGCGAAGGCAGGGGTTATCAGTTGATAGAGATGCACTTTCTCTCCGATGTATGGGAGCTTTGCGATGAATGTAAAGGCAAAAGATATAACAAAGAAACTCTAAAGATTCTGTGGAAGGGCAAAAGCATAGCGGATATTTTGGATATGCGTATAGAAGTAGCTTGCGATTTTTTTAAAAACATTGCAAAAATAGAAAGACCTTTGCAAATTCTAAAGAGCATAGGGCTTGGCTATTTGCGGCTTGGGCAGGCAACCACCACTATGAGCGGCGGCGAGATTCAACGTTTGAAGCTCGCCGCCGAACTTTACAGAGCAAATTCCTCAAAAACGATTTTTCTCCTAGACGAACCCACCACTGGATTGCATTTGCAGGATATTCAACCTCTGTGGAACCACCTGCGCGAACTTTCCAACGCCGGCCACGCCGTTGTTTTTGTGGAGCATCACTCCGATATGATTAAACTGGCAGATTATGAGATTGAATTAGGCCCCGAGGGCGGCGAAAAAGGCGGGTATTTAATGAATTGAGAATTGAGGCTACATTGCAAAACTTAGCCCTAATTGAGAGTTGAGAATAAAAGCGCATATATTTGCATATTATTCTCAATTCTCCATTCTCAATTCTCATTTTCTATATTCCCAATTATGAACAACATCCCTATTAATATTACCGTCAGGCACTTAGATGAGCCTGCGTCAAAGTTTCAGCCTGTTATCCAAGACGAAATTGGCAAATTGGAAATTTATTTCCACAATATAACCGATTTTTCGATTGTGGTAGAAGGTATATCCAAAATTGTAAATGGAGTTGAACTCAGGCGCAAAGTTGACATTAACGCAAACGCTAAAGGCAACGTTCTCTCCGCCACGGCAGAAGAAGAAAATTTTGGCAAAGCCTTGGATGTAGCTATTTCAAAAATTAGAACGCAGCTTGCAAAGCGTCACGAAAAGGCAAGTGACCATAAAAGCGTTCCAACAGCTGAAGCATTTAAATAGATGCCTTTAACCTGCGAACATTTTAAAGCCTCTTCTGGGGCTTTGAGTGCACGTGTCCGCAGTGATTCCTTTGAAAGGCTCTTGCACAGCGGCATAAAACCGGAACAGGAAAAAAACTGGTTCAGACCGCAAAATATCTCCCAAGTTGTTTTTGCTTTTGGCACTGGGCTTGGCTACCATTTGGAATTTTTAAATGAACTACCGCAAGGCGAAGTTCAGCTTGTTGTACTGTGCGATGCCTTCCCCGAAAATCTCGAAATTGTAAAAAAAAAGCTGGCGAGCCTGAATGTAGCCTTGTTCAGCGATGACTTATCGCAATTCGCAGACATTTTTAAAAACAATCACATAACGGTAATTCGTCACCCCGCCGCCGCAAGGTACTGCACCGACCAAGCCGAACCCGCGCTAAGAACTATTCTTAATTACTTCCACAACACACCCCGTCAGCTTCGCTGCCACCCCGCTAAAAGCGGGGACAATTCTCAACCTCCGGATGTTCGCCCTATCGCCATCCCCTTCGGCACTCACTTCTTGCAGCAAGAAATTTTAAACGCCTTAAATGAACTGCAAATTCCGCACATAACCTTACAGCAAGAAAATGAAAATCCCTCAGTACAAGAGTCCGAGCTTATGGAGCTTTTTCAAAAGAACACCCCACGCCTTGTTCTCTGCGTGAATGCAAAGGGCTTGGATTCCGAGGGTATTTTGCTGAGCGTATGCAAAAGATTTTCCGTGCCTATACATATTTGGTTTGTGGACGACCCGCGCCCCATAGCTTGTTTGCTGAACAAATCCCAGTGCGAAAACATATTCGCATGGACTTGGGAAAAGGCTTATATCCCGTGGCTAAAGGAGAAAGGTTTTGCCGATGCGCAGTGGCTACCCCTAGCCGGAGACCCGCATCTATTTTATCCGCAAAACAAAAAAACTATTTACGATTTGCTCTTCACCGGTTCCGCAATGGCGGGTAATTTTTTGGACAAGATATGGGAGCGTATTCCGTACGATAAAGAAGAGGCTCTGCCCATAGCACAGAATACAGCCTTCAACATTCTAACAGGAAATATCAACGCGGAACAAGTCCCAGCAGATACCAAAGACGAAGCGTGGTTTGCGAGCTATTGTATTCACTTGGCGAGCAATGAGAAGCGACGTTTGTGTTTGGAGCCGTTGCTACATTTGGGGTTGCAGTTCGCAGGCGACCCGCATGGATGGAAAATGATGTTTGGACCAGCGATAAAAACCCTGCCGGACATAGATTACCGTAAGGGTTTGAATTCTCATTACTCTTTGGGAAACATTCACATAAACATAACCAGTTGCCAAATGCCCAGTGCGGTCAATCAAAGGGTTTTTGACATTCCTCTTTGCGAGCGTTTTGTTATCAGCGATGCCCAGAGCGATTTGTTTGAGCTATTCCCGAAAAACGCAATATGCGCCGCTAATTCCCCCGAAGAATACGCAGAACTCGCGAAATTTTATCTAAAAAACACAAGCGAGAAAAACGCCATTATAAAAAATGCCATGGAACATATCATGAAAGAACATCTATATAAACACAGAATTAGCAAATTTTTACAAAGTTTATAGATATACCCCCCGTTAGCTCTCCGTTTACTAATTTCTTACCATGAAACTAATGCGTTCAATTTCGGGCATTCGCGGTATTGTTGGGAAAACTCTCACCCCGCAAACGGTGATAAGCCACACAAAAGCTTTTTTGGATTTGATAAAGGCAAAAAAAATAGTAATAGGCAGGGATTCCCGCCCAACAGGGGGCAACATAACCGAAATGGTTTGCGGTGTTTGCGATTTGTGCGGAGTTGAAGTTGTGGACGCAGGGCTTGCTACCACTCCAACGGTGGAGCTTTTGGTTGAACAATTCAAAGCCGATGGCGGAATAATAGTGACAGCGAGCCACAACCCCATTGAATGGAACGCTTTAAAATTTTTGAACAGCAAGGGAATGTTTTTAGGCCCAGATGAGGTAAAAGAACTCTTCGCAAAGGCAGACGCTCATACAAAAAGAGAGAGTATCTCCAATGGCGATGAAATGCACATAAAAGCGACCATTGCCCTGCCCTTTGTGGATGAGCAAAAAATAAAGGAACGTAAATTCAAGGTAGCGGTTGATGCGGTGAATGGAGCAGGCTCTTTTGCTTTACCCAAACTGCTGGAAAATCTCGGCTGCGAGGTCGTTAAAATTCACTGCGAACCAAATGGAATTTTTCCACGGGGAGCAGAACCCCTGCAAGAAAATTTAGGCGATTTGAGCAAAGCGGTAAAGAAAAATAAATGCGATATAGGTTTTGCGCTGGACCCAGACGCAGACCGCTGTGCAATAGTGGACGAAACTGGCTCGCCCATAGGCGAGGAATACACTCTTGCGATAGCCGCAGAAACAGTTCTCGAGAGAGACGCAAAACCGCTTTCGATAAATTTATCAACATCTAGGATGTGCGAAGATTTGGCGGAGAAATTCGGAGTGAAATGTTACCGAGCCGCCGTTGGCGAAATAAATGTCAGTTTGGATATGATGGAGCACAGCTGCATCGTGGGCGGCGAGGGCAACGGAGGGGTTATACTCCCCGCTTTGCATTACGGGCGAGATTCCCTAGTTTCCGCTGCTTTGGTTTTGGATTTGCTCGCAAGGCATGGCATAAAAGTCTCCGACTGGGTTAAAAACCATCCTTCTTACACAATGCTCAAAAAGAAGTTCGAGATAAAAAATCCGGTTTCCGTTGCAATGGAAAAAGCGAAGAAAACATTTTCCGATTGGAACGCAGACGAACGAGATGGCTTGTGGCTTGGCAAGGATAAAAGTTTTGTGCATCTAAGAGCCTCCAACACCGAACCGGTAATCAGAATCATCGCAGAAGCTCCGTCTGCGAAAGAAGCAAAAACATTATGTTCCAAAATCGAAGAGTTGCTTTAATGCCTTTAATCATATTATTATTCCTCGCCGCATTCGCTTTTGCCCAGAACAACACTGGCATTTTAGCTATAGATACTTTAAAGAGATACGATTGGGATATTGAAACTAATAGAAATTCTTTAGTAGCAACTATGGGATTCGCTTTGATTTTCCCCGGTGGCGGACAGTTTTACACGGGACATTATGTCAGAGGCGGCTTTTTGTTCGCGTTTGAGGGAGCTTTGTTTTACGAAACTTTTTTCAACAAATTCAGGCAGAATAGAATTTTTAACCAAAACATAAGGGAATACAGGGATTCAATTGCTTTTTACCGAGATTTGCTCTCCTCCGATGAAGAGCCTTTTACTTCTTCCGATTCTCTCGCTTGGGAAAATAATAAAAAGAAACATGAAAGGCTTTTATCAAAAGAGCAGTCTAAAAAAAGAGCTTCAAAGGATTTATGGACATCGGAGTTCGCATGGCTTGCCGGCTTGCATCTCTACGGGCTTTTTGACGCTTACGGAATTTGGAGCAACAACCAAGGGCGCAACACGGAAACGCACTCCGCGGTTTCTGCCCTTTGGCGCGCTATTGTATTTCCGGGCTGGGGGCAAATTTACAACCATGAATACGGCAAAGCTGGCTTGCTCTATATGGGTTTATTTGGGAGCGCGGTTAGCCTTTGGTCGCGGCAGCAGATGGTGGAATACCATTTAAAACTGCTGAGGATAGCAAGGGAAGAAGGAGATTATCAAGACATCTCTGCAACTAACGAAAACGTTCTGTTTTTCAGAAAAAAACGAAATCAATATGTTTGGGCAATAGCTCTGTTTTACATATATTCTATGGCCGATGCCGCTGTTGACGCGATGCTCCACGATTTTGACAGCCCCGCGTATTTTGTTATGCACCCGACATTTAACAAGGGTTTAAATGTAGAAGCGGGATTTCATTTCTGACGTTCCACCCTTTCCCATCCCCCGCCTTTTTCCTTTAAAAATGATTTGCAAAAACCGAGGAATATGGCAAAATTCATGCTCAAAAAATAATTGCACATACGCAGACCGAGCAATGCAGCGAGTATAAACAGCAATTCCAACGCAAAAAACGCTTTAAAAAAAATATGCCCAGTATACGCTAAAAAAATACTGTTAAAAAAAACTGCGATGAGCAAAAAAGGACTAAACCATCTCAGCAATTTATGCGACAAAAACATATAAGCTTTCATTGGATGCAACGGACTGAGCAAAGGCAAATAAGTGAAGAGAAAATTGAAATTAGCCCTGCCTATGCGAATCTTGCGCTTAAATTCCCCGTATTCCAAGGTGGATGTATGTTCGGATGCGTGCGCATTTTTGCAAAATACACAGGAATAATTTTTCATCAAAATTTTTGCGGTTATGTAAAAATCATCCATCACGGTTTTATGCGTTGGGAGCTCAGAGAATAGCTCCGAGCGAATTGCATATAAGGCACCGTTGCTACCCATCACCGCTCCAAAATTACCCTCCAGCTCTTTTAAACTGGATTCACTTTTCCAATAAACTTCCTCCACTTTGCTCAGAGAAAACTCTCCTCCGTTTTTCAACACAAGCTGCCCGCAAGCACAACCAACTTTTTTATCTGCAAACTCAGCCGCTAAATTTTTCAACGCATCGCTTTTAAGCATTGAGTTCGCATCGCTGAACAAAAAAATATCGCCTTTTGCCATACCGCACAAATCGTTCAGCATTGCGGCTTTTCCCTCGTTCTTTTCCTTTTTAACCAAGCGAATTTCACTGAACTTTGCCACAATTTCCGCAGTTCTGTCAGTGGAGCCGTCATCGCCTATCAAAATTTCCATTTTATCTTTTGGCCAGTCCAAAGCGAGGGTATTTTTAATTTTTTCTTCGATAACCGCTTCTTCATTATGCGCGGAGATTATTATTGAAATTCTGTAATTGTCTGAACCCCACGTCCATATGCTACTTTCTCGCTGGCGAGCGGTGAATAACGAAAGAAAGCGCAGTGATAATGGATAGAAAACATAAACTTGGGCGAGCAAAGCTAAACTAATCAAAAAAACAATTTCTAAAGCTATAAAAATATCCATGCTACTTTGCTCTTACAGCTTTTAAAAAAACTAAAAACGTGCTTTTTTCAAAAGACCCCACGGTTAGATATTTTAATCTTCCATTGATGTCCATAATTCCAAAAGCTGGCAAACCTTCAACCTCCCAAAGCCTAATGCAATCGGAGGTGCGCAAAGTTTGCCCTTCGCAAAAAAACGGCTCATTTTTATCGGTATCTATGCGGATAAAATGAAAATTGCTGAGTTCTTTTTTAACCGCAGGGTCTTTAAAAACAGTTTTTTCCATTTCAAGGCACGGCGGGCACCACTTGGCGTAAAATTCAACCAAGATGGGTTTGCCAGTTTTTTCGCTGCCCTCAATAGCTTTTATGTAAGCTGGCTCTGCGGCAAATCCAAAACAAACGCAAATCGCAAAAATATAGAATAATGTTTTCATGTTTCTCCCTTGGCCTTGGTCTTTCCCGCAGCTGAATCTAATTCGGCTTGTAGATAATTTTCAATGGAATCCAAAATTGCCATATACCTATTTTGAAATTCCCGCCATTTTTCTGGTTTATTTTTTATCACATCCATTTTTTCTTCAAAAATATCCACATCCATCTCATATCTCTGCAAAATCTCATAACGAACAACTTTACCGTTTTCCGCCCCACCGTATTCCCGTTCCGCAATTCGCAACTCCGCGTAAGCAAGGGCAAGATTCTTGTCCAAACCACCATCACTCCCCTCGCAAGCGAAAATGGCAACCAGCATTAACAAAACATTCATCAAAAAAAATCTAGTCATTTATAGCCCACCTACTCTATTAAACAGTTCTGAAGCTAATTCCTCTTTACTGCCGTAGGTTAATGCTAAGGCATGGGGTTTGCATAAAAATCCATATTCAACAGAGTCTTTCCCAATACCGCCTTTGGCACTTGCCGCTGTATTCATCACCAAAACATCTATCCCGCCTTCATCAAATTTTTTTTGCGCATTTTCCTCGGCGTTTTCTGTTTCCAGCGCAAATGAGACTATTTTTTGAGTTGTGGTTTTGTTCTTTATCGTATTTTTTAAAATATTCGGAGTTTCTTCCAATTTTAATTCCCGCATAGTTCTGCTGTCTTTTATCTTTTCCGCTGCTATCTGTTTAGGGTGGTAATCTGCAACCGCAGCAGCGTGTACCACAACATTTGCTTGCGCCTGTATTTTAAGCACCGCCTCGTTCATGTCCTCTGCACTTTTGACTTCTATCTTTTCGCATTGTTTTGGGAGTTTTGCCTCCATTGGCCCGCAAACCGCTATCACTCGCCATCCGTAGCGCAAAAATTCCTTTGCTATTGCAACACCGGTTTTTCCGCTTGAGCCATTTGATATATAGCGAACGGGGTCTATAGCTTCTTGTGTACGCCCAATTGTAATGAGCAGAGTTTTATCCATGTATGCTGAACCAAATTCAAGCTCATCCGCTATGTCTTCCGGTTCGGGGAATTTTCCCGTGCCCTCTTCACCGCAAGCCAAATACCCGGTCGCAGGTTCCATAACATTAATGCCATAAGAGCGGAGAATTTCCAAATTTTTTTGTACCGCTGGCGAATTATACATGGAAAAATTCATAGCTGGAACAATCCATTTTTCTCCCTGCATAGCCAAAAAACAAAGGGACACCGGTTCTTCTCCGGTACCGTGTGCAAAGCGCGCAATGCTGGTGGCAGAGCAAGGAGCAACTATATAAATATCCGCCCAGCGGGGATAGTCTATATGCTGAAAGGGCTTTGGACCCAAAGTGGCAGCCTCTAAAACGGGAAAATTGGAAAGAGCGGCAAAAGTCGTTTGCCCAACGAATTTGGTAGCTTCGCTTGTCATTGCCACGCGAACTTCCGCACCCCTTTTTTGCAGAATACGAAGCAACTCGCAAGCCTTGTAAGCCGCTATGCTACCCGTTATCCCAAGCAAAATTTTTTTGCCACGCAGATTCATAAGGGAGAATATAGAAAACCCCCCTCGTATGGAGATTTTATAGAAAAAAACGGCGATTTTGAACAAAAAATGCCCCTTACTCACCCCCCTATCCATAGCTACTCTTGACAAGCGGTCAATTCTTTATTAAATTTATACAATAATATGACAAACTTCAAAGCAATTCCGCTTGGGAAGTAACCATAACCACGGAGGTTATAATGAACATATTTAAAAAGATAGCAATTTTTGCTACAATTTTGTGTGCCGCTACAGTCGCAAATGCACAAGAAATGACATTTGGTGCTAGAGTTGGCTACAGTATGCAAAGTTTAGACGGTGGTCCATTACTTGCTGCGATGGGAGCAAAGACCACGATGGGTATGCTGGGTGCAGGGGTTGCTGTGGTAGCCAATATTCCAGTAGGTCCAGTTGTAGTTGCACCGGAAGTTGGCTTTTTGACCAGAACAGTTGCCAATTATGAACCGCTAATCTCTATTCCAGGTCTTACTGGCGATAACGGAAAAGGAAGCATAACGGAAATGGCCGTAAACATTCCAGTAATGGTTAAATTCTTCCCGAGGGAAGGGGTCTATGTTTCAGCTGGCTTGCAGGTAGGCATCCCTATTGGCACTGAAATGTGCGATAGCAAAGGCAAAAATTGCGAAAAAATAGATGGCAAAGAAGAAACTGTAATTGATGAATCTACCGGACTTCCAGAAACGGATATGCTTGGAAATCCATTAAAACAAAAAAATCCAGAGAGAAGTCTTGACATAGGTATCCCTATCGGAGCTGGCTATATGGTAGCACCTAATATCGGCGTTGACTTCAGAATTGTCATAGGTTTGAATAATGTTGCTAAAATGGACATGGATCTTGGCATGGGAATTATACCGCTAAAAATGATCTATGAAACCGGTTCTATGAACACATACGGCGTAGGCGTTACCTACTACTTTTAATTGATCTCTAAAACCTGCCATTTCCCATTTTCATGGGAATGGCGTGGTCAATAATAGCCTATTGCAAGCTATTTTTTCTATATTCCTACCATGAAACTGGAAGAAACTCCACAGAATTTTGTATGCCACGCCTGTCATTCATCGTAACTATACTTGCGGTTATTCTAATCCATTGCATAGTCGCAGCAAAAGGTAGGCCTGCTAAGGAAGATAGGCTAAACACGGCTATATACAACGCGGAACTGCCTGAAAAATTTGCAAAGAAAATAGATGCCGCAGCGGCGAGAAGCCCCGCTTTTATGGCGGATTTGCGCACCTGCCTTCGCGGCAAAAAATATCTGCGCGAACTGGTGGACAGGCAACATCCCCTGCCATCTGATTACGTTCCAAACGACTTGGTAATGCTTGAAGAAGGCATCTATCAGCTCATAAGGCCAGAACCCCTCCGCCAAGTTGCCTTGGAATCGCTGAACAAAATGTCTGCCGCTGCCCGTAAAGATGGAGTGACATTA
Source organism: Candidatus Fibrimonadaceae bacterium (assembly GCA_031281265.1). GTDB lineage: Bacteria > Fibrobacterota > Fibrobacteria > Fibrobacterales > Fibrobacteraceae > Fibrimonas. The sequence goes on along the minus strand of JAITFO010000029.1, from coordinate 17,793 downwards.
GCCGTTTCATCTGCGTACCGCTCTTATGAGTACCAAACTAAGGTTTACAACCGCAATGTACGGGAATTGGGCCAAAAACTCGCTGACATGGAATCTGCCCAACCCGGCGCAAGCCAGCACCAAACAGGCTTGGTTGTGGATTTTTACCCCGTTAACGAGTCCTTTGCCAATACAAAGGCGGGGCAATGGCTTGTAGCAAACGCCTCGCGTTTTGGATGGTCGCTTTCCTTCCCCAAGGGGCACGAAGACGCTACTGGATATAAATGGGAGAGCTGGCATTACCGTTATGTAGGCTTAGACATTGCCCGCTTTATAGATAACTATTTTGATGGTGTACAGCATTACGCCCTGCGTTTTTTGCACGAATGGGAGCAATGGGAGGCATCATCTCCGCATGGAAACCAATAGATTTAGCAAAAAAACGGTTATTTTTCATAAAAAACCTTGACAAACAGTCAATTCTTTTCTAAATTTGTCTAGTTATTCATAAAAATGACATAGCACTGCAAAATTTTCTGTTTTTAGGATTTTGCTTTACAACACATAAAAACACTCGGAGTTCAAAATGAAAAAACTAATCGCATTGGCAATGGTAGCAATGGTAGCCTTCACTGGTTGCAGCTCTGCAATAGCAAGCGTTTCCGGTCCAGTTGTTGAAAGCAGCGGAAAAAAGGTTAAAGCTGAAACCTCTTCTATGAATATTCTTATGCTTACCCCCATGGGGTTGGAGAAAGCTGAAGAGGCTGCAAAATCTTTGGCATCTCAATGTGGCTCATCAGAAGTTGTTAATATAACTTCTCACTGGCAACAAACCAGCTACTCCATAATCTCATTTGAGACCTTATCCTTATCTGGTTACTGCAAATAATATAGCTTAAACCTTTGCCCAAACCCCGTCTCCGCTTCAGCAACCAGCGGTTTCGGCGGTGAAGGCTCTATAATGAAATGCTGATGTAATCGTGAGTTAGCATTTACTATATTCAATATCATGAAACTGGAAGAAACTCCACAGAATTTCAGCAGGAAGGAATTGGAATTTGCTGTTTTCTGCATTGAAAACTTAGCGGAAAAATTGGGAAAAACTGGAAATGAGATATATAATATATTGGTAGAAAAAAGTGATATTTTGGACAGCTATATAATTCCATGCTATGATGTTTTGCACACCCAAGGCAAAAGCTATATTGTTGATGATATTTTAAGCTATATGAAAAAAAGAGGGCTGGTGGAATGATTTTATATCACGGCTCTTATAAAGAAATAACTAAACCCAATCTCTCGTTTTCTCGTAAAGAATTGGATTTTGGCATAGGCTTTTACACAACATCTATTAAAGAACAAGCGGATAAATGGTCTTTGAAATTCAAAAAAAGACATGAACCGTCAATAGTTTCAAAATATGAATTTGATGAAAATATTATAGATAAAATTTCAATTTTAAAATTCGATTCGTATTCCGAAGAATGGCTCGATTTTGTTGTTTTGTGCAGAACGGGCAATAGTTTAGGAGAAAATTATGATTTAATAATTGGCGGCATAGCTAATGACGATGTATTTAATACCTTGCAATTATTTATAGATAACTTAATCCCAAAACAAGAAACCCTAAAAAGATTGCAGTACGAAAAACCGAATATTCAGTATTGTTTTAAAAATCAAGACATTATTGATACTCATTTGCATTTCTCAGGGAGTTACCAAATATGAAAGCACATCCTACATTATTGCAATTGAAATATGATAGCGTTATTGAAACTTTGTCAAAAAGGGCGAATATTTCTCTCAGAGAAGCACTGGATATGTTTTACAAGTCGCCTATATACGAAGAAATGAGTCAGGGAATATCTGATATGCACTGCCGAAGTGATGGTTATTTGGTAGAGGATATTGTCACTTTTAAGCAACATTATGATCCAAGTTCAAAATCTTAAAAAAAACTTTGGCTTGCAAGAGCTGTTCAGTGATGCTGGTTTTCAGGTTGGCAAGAATGAGCGCATAGGCGTGGTTGGCAGGAACGGTAGCGGAAAATCCACGCTTTTTAAAATTATCCTAGGCGAAGAGGGCTACGATGGCGGCTCTATAAACGTCCCAAAGAACTATTCAATAGGGTATTTATCGCAGCACCTGAATTTTACCCATGCAACTATTTTTGAAGAAGCTTGCTCCGCGTTAAAACCAAATGAAGATGGCTGGGTTGAAAGTTACAAGGTGGAATCAATTTTAAGCGGCCTTGGCTTTGACAAAGAAACCATCGAAAAAAAATCCCCGGCAATGCTCTCTGGCGGGTTCCAAATTCGCCTAAACTTGGCAAAGGCCTTGGCAGCCGAGCCGAATATGCTGCTGCTAGACGAACCCACAAATTATTTAGACATAGTTTCTGTGCGGTGGCTACAAAAATTTTTGAGGAGCTGGCAAGGTGAGCTGATGCTCATAACCCACGACCGCCGCTTTATGGATAGCGTTTGTACACACACCCTTGGCATCCATAGGCAGAAAATACGGAAAATGCAGGGCAACGTGGCAAAGCTACAAGACGCTATTTTGGCAGACGAAGAGGTGCATCTAAGAACTATGGAAAACGATGCTTCAAAACGTGAGCATCTGCAAAAGTTCATAGAGCGATTCAGATACAAATCCTCCAAAGCCAAAGCGGTGCAGAGCAAGGTAAAGGCCTTGGAGCGGCACGAACCACTCTCGAATTTGGAAAAGATAAAAACGCTTGATTTTGAATTCACGGAAACTGATTTCCCGGCAAAAAAAATGCTCACTACACGGCACTTGAGCTTTGGGTTCTCAAAGGATTTAACCCTTATTGAAAACTTGAGTTTTGAATTATATAAAGGGGACAGGCTTGCTATCATAGGCCCAAACGGGAAGGGCAAAACCACGCTTTTGAATTTAATCGCAAGCGAGCTAAAACCCAACTCCGGTAGCGTTGACGTTCACAACAGCACCGTTATGAACTATTTTGGGCAGACAAACGTGAACCGCCTGGATTTGGGCAAAACGGTTGAAGAGGAAATTCAGTCCTCGTTGGAAGACAAGGCTAGAGGTAAAGCCCGCACGCTCGCTGGCGTTATGATGTTTGAAGGCGACAATGCCCTGAAGAAGATACAGGTACTCTCCGGCGGTGAACGCAGCCGCGTTTTGCTCGCAAAAATTCTGGGCAAGCCGTGCAACCTGCTTTTGTTAGACGAACCCACAAACCATTTGGACATGGATTCCGTAGATAGCTTAATCGAAGCCCTTGACGAGTTCAAAGGCGCAGCTATTTTGGTAAGCCACGATGAGGAAATTATTCACGCATTCGCAAAACGTCTGGTAATCTTTGATGGCGGTAAAGCCAAATTTTTTGACGGCACATATCAAGACTTTTTAGAAAGAGTGGGCTGGGTAGCCGAAAAACCGGAAAAATCGGGAGAAGCCTTAAATAGGGAGAGCCGAGGTTCAGACAAGAGGGACAAAAGGGAGCGCGCCGAACAAATTCTCCAAAGGTCTCGTGCCATTCGCCCGCTGGAACAAAAGATAAAGCAAATAGAAAGCGATATTCAGCAAAAGGAAAACTTTGTGGCTCAGTGCGAGAAAGATATAATAACCGCCGCGGAAAATGGCGAGGGCTTGAAAATCGCTGAAATTTCCAAAGAGATGGAGCTCGCTAAGGGGCAGCTTTTGGATTTGTACTCGGAGTGGGAGAAGGTGCATAAGGAACTGGAGGCTGTATAAAAGCACAAGCCGACTCTGCATCTCGCTTTCCTAGTTCGTAGAGTTGCTCTATTTTTGGAATATCGCTTTCCGTTCTCTTGACCTTCAAGTCCTTGCTCGGCCTGATTAAAATTACATTTCCCTTTTCAGCTTCTCTCTCCGCAAATTCCAAACTCTCATTATATCTGTCCACATAAGAACCCATAGCCTCAATGAATTTTGGGTATTTGCGATAAAAGAACCAAGATGGGTGAAAACTCTTTTTTCTGCGAAAGCCTGCTGGGTGGGTAAGAACAACCACATTCTTTGAAAAGCCCAGTTCTATGGATCTTTTAAGAGGAATGGCATCTGCTATCCCACCATCCAAAAGCTTTTTGCCTCTATGCTCAACTATCCTGCACATAAAAGGAACCGCAGAAGAGGCTTTCAGGGCTTGCAAAATGTCCTGATCTTTGTCAAAATATTCAGCCTCTCCGGTTTCCAAATTTGAGCAAACCGTTATAAAGCGAGTCTGTGATGCAAGGAAAGCCTCCGTGTCAAAGGGGATATATTTGGGAATTTCGCCGTATATAAAATCCAGCCCAAAATAATTCCCCGTTTTTATATAGCTTCCCAAAGACAAATAACGGGGGTCTTTTCTAAACTCCCTTAAAATCCTCAAATTTCTGCCATATTGCTCAGAAACAAAAGAGCAGCCATAGCCTGCACCAGCAGAAACCCCTATTACAAGCGGAAATTTGATTCCCTTTTCCAAAAATAAATCAATAACGCCAGAGGTGTAAAGTCCCCTTAAACCGCCGCCTTCCAAAACCAAGCCGTAATTCAGCATATACGATAGGCGGAATTTAGAAAATATGCTGAAAAAAATTGCTATATTTCACCTATGAAAGTATATCTCTTTCTCGCTACGGTAGCTCTCTCCCTTCTTGCTTGCAGCTCTGTCTCCAGTACTAATTCCAGCAAAGCTAATTATAGTAAAGCTGGTCCCGTCAAAAAAGAAAGGGAAAGGGATGAAAATCTATACATCCCAATAGACATGCCCGATATTTGCCAAAACATCGATTTCAACGCGAACAAGGATATGCAAAAAGACTGCGGGGTAAAACCTATAAGCCAAAGCGCATACAATAATTCTCCCAAGCAGAGGTACTTAGTAGCACCAGGGCAAGCATCTTTGGTAAAAACCGGTGATAAAATTGAAATACTTTTCCCAAACACAGACCCTCTTGCGTTAAAAGCATCTCTGCTTCGCGGCGTTGAATTTGACGAATCAAAAAGACTTTCGAAAATTCAAAACACCATGGATTACAAAGAGTTTTTCAACGAAAGAAGAGAACGCCTTAAACTTTTCAAACTGAAAATCAATTCCGATACTAAGCCTATAGTGGAAAATGAAATATGCTTTAAAGTGCCGGAGATAAAAGGAGACACTCGCATCACCTCAGCTTCAACAGCACCCATGAAAATGGAATTACTGACCTGCGAAGCATTTAACAAATTCGTAAAAAAATATGCGAAATAACCAAAAATTACTATATTATCCTCTTATGAAGGTATGCATCTACATTGCCGTTGTTGCTCTTTTTTTGGTTGCTTGCGGCTCTAGCTCCAACAAAGTTAGTGCTAACCACCACCCCTCTGGCAAAAAAGAAAGGGAAAGAGATGAAACTCTATACATTCCTGTAGATATGCCAGAGATTTGCCAAAACATCGATTTCTACGCGAATAAGAATATGCGAAAAGAATGTGGGGTAAAATCCATGCGCTACCAGGCATACTACAATATGCCAATGCAGAGATATTTGATAAATCCCAAACAATCGTCTTTGGTAAAAACCGGAGACAAAATTGAAATTCGTTTTCCAAACACATTTCCTGTTGCGCTAGATGTAACAACAAGGCTTCAGGGAGTTCAATTCAGCGAAGATAAAAGGCTTGTGAAAATTGAAAATACCATGGATTACAAAGAATTCTATGACGAAAAGAAAGAACGCTTTAAACTTTTCAAACTGAAAATCCCTTCCGATACACAACCCGTAATAGAAAATGAATTGTGCTTTAAAGTACCGGAGTTAAAAGGAAGTGATAGAACTCGTTCACCTGCTATGACCGTGAAAATGGAATTCATGACTTGCGACTCGTTGGACGTGCTAGTAAGAAAATATGCGAAATAACCATGGTTTTTTTTATCACGCTTCTAGCGGTAGTATTCATAATAGCAGCGGCAGGGGCAAAACGGCGTGCGAGCAAACGCTATGATTTGCCGCTGGAAAACCCTGCCATTTCGCTCGCCATATTAAAGGAAAATCTGTTGGAAAACCCAAGCGAGAGCAGTTTGCAAAAATTAAAGGAATTTGCAGCGGAGCAAAATTTGAACATCCCAAAAGAGGAATACCCTCTGGGCAAAGCTCGGAGCATTGAACAAGATGATTGTCTTTTTTTGAGCCAAGCAGCGTGGCTGGATTGCATAACCCCGCTTGAATTCAATGAGGAACCTAAAACGGAAAAATCATTGCTCAACGGGATTTTGAGGCTTTACAGCGACTGCGCTATTTTCAAGGCTTTTGAAGAAATGCGCGAGAAATTCCCAAGCGAGCGGCAGCAGAAATTAGAACAAGGTTACCGCGCCCTTTGCGAACTTAGGGACAACAGCCAAGCCGATTACAATTCTTTGGAAAGGCTCAGGATTGAAAAAGAAAAATGGGAAGGAGAAGCAAGATGCTTTTAGGGAATTACAACGACTGCACTGTTTTAGAAGAACTACCCCAAGGTTTTTATGTGGAGACAAAAGAGGGCAAAGATAGAGTGCTTTTGCCCAAAACAAAAGCACCCAAAAATTTGAACATAGGTGATGAAATAAATCTGTTCATCTATTTGGATAACGAAGCACGCCCAATTGCAACAACGCAAAAAACAAAGGCTTGCGTGGATGAATTTGCGGTGCTTAGGGTAAAAGATATAAACGATGCCGGCGCGTTTTTGGACTGGGGCTTGGACAAGGATTTGATTCTGCCTTACAACAACCAGTTGGGCGAATTGCAGAAAAACGACACCTGTGTTGTGAGGGTTTTTATAGACGAAAAAAGCGGACGCTTGAGTTCCACCGAAAAACTGCGCAGATATTTTGACAGGGACGTTTCAGAGTTAAAGGAAGGAATGGAGGTTTCGCTGATAGCCTATGATTTTGAAGAGGAACGCCACATAGATTTTATAATAAACAAACGCTGGACAGGCAGGCTCTATTGCAACCCCATAAACACGGGTTTGCACATAGGAGATTTCTGCTCAGGCTACATTCACAGCATAAAAGATGATTCCATGATCGCCCTCAGCCTTTCTCCCATAGGCTTTGATGCCCTTGTTGATAAGCATCAAGAGGCTTTGCTCAAGGCTTTAAAAGATAACAATGGATTTTTGCCGTTTTCGGATAATTCATCTCCGGAAGAAATACGCAAAAATTTTGGGATGAGCAAAAAAGGGTTCAAAAAATTAGCAGGCACACTGTGGAAACAGGGCGTAGTTGAACTAAGCCCTGAAGGCATTAAGCTGGTGAAAAATCAGAAGAAATAAACGTGGAATAACAAACGGAACCCAATGCTACCTTCAAAGAACTTTATACCCCAGTCCCTAGGCTCTGGTGCATACTTATAAGTCTGTATTTGAATAAAAGCAGGAGATGTAAGTTCAAAAGAAATATCCATTTTAGGAGTTGTAGGCATGAACCAAGATATACCGCCAGCAATGCCAGCCCCTAAGTCAAAGTGATCTGAACCTCCATTTCCATTATTGGCCTTATTGCTCATACTCATAAAGTGAAAACCTGCATTAGGGCCCGCATATAACGGAAAGGTGCCTACGGAAGGGTCGGCTTTAATAACATTGAACAGAAAATAGTAGCCACCATCCAAATTGATGTGTGTTTGTTTGCTACCCAATTCAGTACCACCAAAATAAATATCCAATGTGTTACTGCTACCCATCAGGCGCTTATAATCAAGACCACCACAGTCATAACCACACCAGAAGACACCCAGAGCATTATTGTTTGACGCAAAAGCTCCGCTAAAAAGCAACACGAAAAGCAAAACTATCTTTTTCATAAGAATAAATATAGAAAATTATGGACAGCATTTTATATATTCTATTTCCCGTTATATTTCGGAATATAGCTCAGCCTGGTAGAGCGTCTGCTTCGGGAGCAGAAGGTCGTGAGTTCGAATCTCGCTATTCCGAGTTAAAGAAAGCCCGCAGCCAGCTCCCCAAATACCCTTGCCCCCAAGCTATTTGGGTTAGCAAGCACTGCTGGCAAGCCTTTTTCGCCACCTTCCATCAAATCCGCTTCTATGGGAATTTGCCCCAAAAGAGGGATGCCTAGGGTTTGCGCCAGTTTTTTTGCACCGCCCTTGCCAAAGATAAAATGCTCTTTTTCGCACTTATCGCAGATAAAACTGCTCATATTTTCAATTAAACCGAGGATGGGCACATTTAACTCTCTAAATAGATCTATGCCTTTTATGCAATCCGCAAGGGCTACGTTTTGCGGGGTACATACCATAATGGCAGCACTGAGCTTGCAGCCCTGTATTATGGAAAGTTGAACATCACCCGTACCGGGCGGGAAATCTATGAACAATATATCCAACTCCCCCCATTGCACATAGTTGAGCAGGTTATTGACAAGGGCAGCAGCTCGGGGGCCTCTCCAAGCGTTTGCCTTGTCCGCGGGGGATAGCTGCGCAAGGGTAGCAACCTTAACACCATGCGAAAACGAGGGGATAATATGCTGATTTTCGTCCAATTCGGGCGAACCTTCCAAACCGAACATTATACCCATGCTGGGGCCATATATATCAGCGTCCAGAATGCCCACAGATTTGCCCTCCAGGGCGGTTGCCAGCGCGAGATTGGCTGTAACGGTAGATTTGCCAACCCCGCCTTTTCCGCTGGCTATGGCTATTATTTTCTTTACTTGGGACAACATACCCCAAATTTAGATAAATATTTGGCATAGATTTTGCAATTTGTTCCAGTATGGCTAGAGTTACCTTTACAACGATGTATGATACCACGATGCGCAACCTACAGCGCAACGCGAATAAGAAGAACAGTATCGATGAGCAGATTATCAGCCAGAGCAGGCTGAATCGCCCTTCTGATGACCCTGTTGGCTTCACCAACGCCATGAGTCATAGAAATACCCTCAGTTCTCTTGGTCAACAGATAACTAACATGAATGACGGCGGCGTCTATATGAATGTTTTGGAAACAACTTATGCCAGCATGAACAATATATTTGAACGTTGCAGCGAACTTGCCGTATCATCTGCAAACGATACCCAAAAACATCAGGAAAGATTGTTCACAAATATGGAAATCAGGGGAAATTTGGAGCAATTGGTAAGCCTTGCCCAAACAAGGCACAAAGAGGATTATATCTTCAGCGGCAGGTGGACAAACCAGCCGCCTTATGAAATTAAAAACGGAATAGCGGACTATAGAGAGGCTCCTAGATCCCTTACTACTGCTGGTGGCACTACCTGGAATCCGTCTGACTTTACTAGGCCTTTTCAAGATACTGAGCCTATTACAATCCAGCTTATAGATAGCGTATATCTAGACCCTAATTTAAAGCCAAATCCCGATAATCCTTTGGCTCAGCGTATTATACCGGGTTCTGTGACTGGTCTTAACGGTCTGCAAGAAAAATCCCATGTGGTTCCGCCAGATGATCCTACTGTTTTACCTGACTACGAAATAGACTATGTAAGCGGCAAACTTACGCTTTTGAGCGAAAATGCAAAGGCGGCTTTCTACGACGGTATAACAGGCACTCTAAAACCTAAAGATCAATTCCCTAACATGGATTTTGAATACATATACCGCAATTCAATAGACATGAGCGGCGAAATTTATAGAGAGGTGGACACTGGAATAATTATGAAAATAAATTCCAACCCAGATACCCTGTTTGGTAAAGACGGAGTTCAGCAGACAGATTCATTCAAGGAAATTATAACTTTAATGCAAGGACTTTGGTATAACGACCAAGCGGAGATAAGCAGAAGCATTGATACCGTTGATACCGCTCGCAAAAGAACCTTGGCGGAACAGGCAATTGAGGGTGGAAGGCTCAACCGAGTAGAAATAGTCTACGACCGCAATAAAGAATTGGAAGTTGTCAATGAGGATGCGAAAAGCAAAATAGAAGGTGTGAATTTGGAAGAAATTATACCAGAATTTTCATTGGCAGACGCTGTTTACAATGCGAGCTTGCAGTCTGCTGCAAGACTTATGCAGAACTCTTTGTTGAACTACATATAAATGGAGGTATATTATGTCCAACACTTTATTCAAAGTCGCGTCCATGATGCATACGAACAATATTCGCTTGCACGAACGGACTATGGCTAACGCACTGGAAAAACTAAGTTCGGGGAATCGCATAAACAAAGCGAAGGACGACCCTTTTAGAAATTACGAAACCAGTGACATGAATAGCAAAATAAGGAATACCAATAAGGCGATAATAAATTCCAAAGATGGAGCTTCTCTTTTGCAAGTAGCGGAAGGGACATGCAACGAAGTGCATAGCATTTTGCAACGTGTTAGGGAACTCTCCGTTCAAAGTGCAAACGATATATTGACGAGCACGGAACGCAAATATCTGAATGACGAGGTCACTGAACTCTTAAAGGAAGTTGACCGCATTGCTGTGAGTGCAACATTTAATGCAAAACAGATTTTTGGCAACAAAGGGGATTCTTTCTCCGATGAAGAAAGAGACCTTAGAAGACCTATTTCCGATGCGGATAGAGAACTTAAATATTGGCAGCCGTTTTCCACAAAAAATGCGAATGATGTTTATTTTAAAAATCAGGAAGAGAATGACCTCAGATACTGGAAACCATTCACCACAAAAGATGAAAATGGGAATGAGTTAAGAGCTGGAGTTTTACACATAGGACCGGGCTCAACCAGACCAGACGAAGTAAAAGTTTCCATTCCGGAACTTTCGGCTAAGTCACTTGGCTTAAAAGACTTAAATATACTTTATAGCCCTCTCAACCTAACTACTGAAACTCTTTTGACTTATCAGGGAGTAAACATAAATTCTCAGAACGGGGCTACAAAAGCCATTAACGATATAGATGCGGCAATAAGCTCTGTCACAACAATTCGTACCTATATGGGTGTTTTAGTGAACCGTATGGAGAGGCAAGTTGAAGATTTGGCAAGCAGCAATATAAGCATGAACGATTACGTGGCTAAAGTTAAAGATACGGATTTTGCCAAAGAATCCACAACTTTTACCGCTTCGCAAATTCAAATGCAAGCCGCAGTTTCTATACTCGCCCAAAGCAATTCAAGAGTAGGCAGAGTTGTGGAGATATTAGGGGGATAGCACCGTGGATAAATTTATTGAAGTAACTGGTTTAGTATCCTTCATCATGCTCTGGTTTGTGTATTTGAGCCTTATTATTTAATTTTTTTTTACTCAGAGACAACAAAAACGCCCATCAAATGATGGGCGTTATATTTTTTTTAGATAATTGACAATTAACTAACCATCGCTCTCTTTGACCTTCACCAAATATCCAAGGCCGTATTGCAGCCCATTTATGGTCAAGGATGCGCCAGATGAATTGAAATTAACCCCGGAAACCCTGCCGTCTTGGAAGGCGTAGCCTGCGCTCTTTGTGCCAGTTGAGTTAACCACTTCAACAGTGTATTCGCCGCCCAAATAAGAAGTACCGGTATCAGGGTTTTTCCCGTTCCATTTTACGGTTGTATCTCCGCCCTTGCTATCATCCATTGCAAAGCCAATTTCACCAATAACTTTGCCGTCTTTGTCCTTAATAAGAACAGTGCCCTGGCTATTCCCTTCCATAACGTAAATGTTGAATTCCCTTTCGGATAAGCCTTTGTGATGGAAAGTGGATTCCATAACGCGAACATCCTTGCCCAAAAGCGGGGTTGCGCTCGCGTTGGTTATGCTCTGTGCTTGCAAATTCTGCATAGTCATAAAATCCTGCATATTAGAAGCAAGCGTAGAAATTGCAGAAGTTGAATTTTGCGTAAATTCCAATTGCGAGAATTGCGCTAACTGCGTGATAAATTCGGTATCTTGAGCCGGATTGAGCGGATCTTGATATTTCAGCTGAGTTACAAGCAAATTCAAGAACTGGTCTTTGCCCATTTCATTCTTTTTGAAAAGGTCGCTCTTGCCTTCATTTACGACCTTACTGTCTTCAGCAGAAGCCCAGCCGTTTGTGATATCAAGCGAACCGTCTTCATTCCTAGATATAGCTCCAGACACCTTGCGAGTACTTTGGCTGTTGGGAGTATATTCAGATGTGCTTCCTGTGCTTATGGTATTAGACATGATATGTCCTCCTTATGCTAAATATTCCATTGTGTTGTACCCGAGACGCCTACCGGTATCGGAACTTTCATCTTTCCCTGTGGAAACAGCCAAATGCTGCTCCCTGCCTCTGTGATGCCTACGATTGCTGTGTTTTTGCTCGCGTTGGTCCTGCCTTTCTGCCAAAGAATAAGCATCTTGCCTATCGCGCTGCTCAACGGAAACTTCCAAGCGATCCAGCGTTATTCCATGTTTTTCCAAGCCTTCACGCAAAAGCCCTATATGGGTTTCCAATGCGGATTGCGCAGTTACGCTCTCAACCCGTGCGTGAATTTGCATTTCGCCGTGATTCAAAGTTATACGCAAATCCACTTGCCCCAAATGTTCCGGACGCAGTTGCATTGTCATTTTCTGTTCGCCGGTTGGCGTTGTTATAAATTTTGCCTGCGCTATAACCTGACGAACAACCTCAAATTCATTTATGCGTTCCTGCATTTTTTGAGGCATCGTTTCATAAGTGGTTTGCAATTTCTCGCCAGTTCTTGGGTTCACCAATTCTATTTTCAAACCCTCGCCTTCCCAAACCGCCCTAACTTCCGGTTGTACCTGATGCTGCGCCTGCTGTGTTTGCTGCGGCTGGGTTTGCAAAGTTTGTTGCAATAGCTGAGTTTGGCTCGCCTGCTGCGTTTCTGAATTAAAACCTTTGCGTTTGCCCTTTTCCGCCTTTTGAGGGTTAAAAAGATTGTTTGCCAATTTTATATCTACTTCTTCTTCAAAAGCTAAATCTTCAAAGGCCAAATTTTTCTTAGCTGGGTCTTTTATTTCAATTCCATTATCTGCTTGGGAATCTGATTCTTCTTCTCCAATAGCGAGTTCCTCTTCTTCAGGAGCTTCCTGATTTTTGGAGTTAAAATGTTCCGCTGTTTTAAGTATATGCTTGAGTTTTTCCTTTTCCTCTTCGGTCAGTTCGCCGCGCAGAAATTTTCTCAAAAGAGCGTGAAAGGTTTGGACTAATTCATCCTCTGCGGCGGCTTCTAAACCAAAAGCTTCTTCGCTCACAGCACCAAATAAATTCTCTTTTACCGAGCTGGGAACGCTCTCTTTAACAAGGCCGGAAACATTTTCTTTTGCCGAATCAAAAATAAATTTATTATCCGAATTGAATTCAAGTTTTTTCTTTGAAATTAAAACGGGTTCTTCAGATGAACGCAAAGCAGATTTTTTTGCTGAGTCAGAAACGGGTTCTTTTGCCGAATCCACAACAGTTTTTTTAGGTGAACTTACAACGGGCTCCTTCGCCGAATGAGAAACAGGCTCTTTCGTTGAATTTGCAACGGGTTCCTTCGGCAAATCCACAACAGGTTCTTTAGGCAAATCCACAACGGGTTCTTTTGCCGAACTGGAAATATTTTCTTTCGTTGAATCTACAACGGGTTCCTTCGGCAAATCCACAACAGGTTCTTTCGCAGAAATGAAAACAGTATCTTTCGGTGAATCCACAATGAGTTCGCCTATCAAATCGGCAATTTTTCCATCTACCAAGTTCTCAATTTCATCTTTGGTTTTGTCTTTTGCAAACTCCCAAAGCCCTTCTATAAACTCTTTGGCAAGGATTGGCTCCTCAGAGACAGTTTTTGCTGTGTCTTTCAAATCTTTTGATGTTATCACCCCGTTTTTCAGCAAACTATTTACCAGTGCCGCAAACTTAGGCGCATCTTTTGGCTTAACTCCCATCTCCTTTGCCAAAAGTTTAATGTTTTTTAAATCCTCAGGGGATATAGCAACAAGAGGAGTATCTTCCTCTGTTTTGGAAACCAATTCTTCGGGCTGCTTGAGCTCTATTTTCAGCTCCGCAAATATGTTTTTCATATCTTTCACCCAGTCTTCCAAAAAGGCTTTCACATCGTTGGTGGCTGTTTTTGCCATATCCATAATTTTAAACAGGCGAAAGACCTCCATTTGGTCTTCTGGGCTTAACTGCTTAAAAGCCTCATCGTTTTGAGCCATCAAGAGCGCTAATTCAAAAGCTTCTTTCCCGGCTTCTTCGCCGAGTATTTCCTGCAAATTCCCCAGCACTTCGTTTTCGCCGTATTCCTCAAGAATGCTGGAAAAAGTCTTTAAATCGGAGAAATCCATCATTCCAAACCCGCGAGGTCGCGTATCAGTTACTGCGCCTTGCACAGTGCTTGCTGTGTTGCTCACCATAGCCGATTGAAAAGCTACTTCAAAATTGCTCGAAGCCACTTGGCACGAACCAAAAAAGGATCCCGGGCCGGAGATCATTGCCTCTACAGGCGCTGGTATTGTTGACATCTTTTCCATATTATACCTCTAGGCTACGTGTCTTCCGGCTGCAAGTGCAAGTAATTCCTCTACATCGCATTGCTCAACTGGTTTTTTGGGTTTTTCGGCATAGCCGATAACAAGTAGGGAGAACAAATTTCTCGCCTCTCTTTTTAAACTCCTCAAAAGCCGAGGCAATGAGGAATGTTCGGGTTTTTTCAACGCCTCTTGAAATTCCAACGGGGTTATTATGTTTGTTTTCAGCAAATCCCTTGCCAAATTCAGGTATTTTGCCCAGGACAAATCTTCGGAGCCAGAACGGAACCGCTCTTTGCCAGACAGAACCTTCATCTGTCTCAGAGCCGTTTCCAATCTTTCCAAAAGCATCAGAGTTGAACTCTCAAAATCGTTCCTCTGCAAGCCAAGGCAGTTTGACAACGCGGAAAAAGTGCTATTTTCGAGCAATTTCACCACACGTTCAAAAACTTCCACCCCTGCATTTTTGCCGAGTATCCGTTGTAGCTGAGTTAAAGCCTCATTTTTCATAAGCCTCTCTCCCTCCAGCCTAAAATTTTTGTGACCGAAGCGGCTTTTTGCGTATTCAATGCACCTATTGCCGCTAAAAGTTTACCCTGAGTGCGGGTATCCGCGACTCTCTTTATTATACGTGCAGTAGAAGTATCATCTAAATTCATCAAAATAGGAGCGGCTTCTACGGGTTTCATAGCGGCATAAACCTGAGCCAATTCCTCAATTTTCTGGTCGGAGAGAACTTGGGACTCCCCCACTCTTTTATCAATATCCTTTCTATTTTGGTCAATTTTCGCCAAATTTTGGCTAGTTTCCAGCTTTAAAAGCTCCAAACGGGCGGCTTCTTCCTGAATTAGCCTCTGTTTTTCTTCCAATTCCTCTGCCAGCCTGCGATTTGCCTCAAATAGCTTGCTCTGCTCAAAGTCATGGGCTTCTTGTTCCGGGGTGTGCCTTTCCAGATAGCCGGCAATTCTCCTCTTGCTTTCATCGTCCATTTCGCCAACTTCCAGCTTTGCCGTTCCTGAAACGAGCAAAACCGTAAAGAAAACCACAGGGAAAAGCAACACCGATGCCAACCCTACGCCTATCAAATCTCTTGCTCTAATATCCATACAAGCAAATATAGCAAAAATCATGCCATTTTTCAAGAGGGGGAAGTCTCCCCCTCGCTCCAACCGCCCCCCTCCCCCCGGTGGGCGTTTTCCGCTACCCCCTCATACCCTGACGAAATTTCTATGTCATCTTTTTGAATATTTAATAATTACTGATAAATAAACAGTTTTGAAAAATAGGGGATTTGCTAAGTTACTGGCTATGGAACAAAATAGACCTTCAACCACTAGCCCTTATTGTCTGAACCCCGATTCACAGGATTCAAGGATTTTACCAGAAGGAACAAAAGTGTCCATCTACAGATACTTTACCAAATGTCTGTTATACCTATTTCCCGATTTTATTCAACCTTCTCAAAATGGAGATACACACTATGAGACAACTCATCGTACGGACAGGATCAGCCTGCCTTTTGTTTGTCACCCTCTGCTTTGCGCAGAATGCCCCCGAAAAACTGGCCATCTATGTGTCCGGAGCGAGCGGTGGCATAAACAAGTCGCTCGGCAGCAAGCTACTTTCCGCAATGTCGCAGAGCGGCAATTACACGCAGATAGCAGACCCTGCGTTGCTCCAAGAGGAGCTTGCTAGCAGCGGCAAAGA
Organism: Candidatus Fibrimonadaceae bacterium; assembly: GCA_031281265.1. Taxonomy (GTDB): domain Bacteria; phylum Fibrobacterota; class Fibrobacteria; order Fibrobacterales; family Fibrobacteraceae; genus Fibrimonas. The sequence continues at coordinate 1,703 of JAITFO010000029.1, read as the reverse complement.
CGACTTGGCATATATAGCCCAAGCTGCCAAGCGTCACGGCGCGGAGTATGTGTGCGTAGTTAGCATGACCGAGGCCTTTGGTGCTCATTCCGTAACCGCCCGCCTTGCGAGGGTCTCCGATTTGCAAATCATCAAGACCGGCACCACAGACCGCGCGCTCAGGTCTCTTGACGACCTGACGGCTGTCTCCAACGAGCTTGCCCGCCAGCTGCTCCCGCCCGGAAGCTATGTGCCCAGCACCCCCGCTGCGCTTGCTGTTGCTCCCGCTGTAGTCACTGGCAAGGAAGCTCCGGTAGATGATGCCCCTGTAGCAGCCTCCTCGGGTCAGTGCGAAAAAACGTACAACCTCAACGAGCTTGTTTATAAAATAAAAGATGGTTTTCCTATCAAGCTGAAGGATTGCTCCTCCACGCTTGCAAAGGACATGCTCACACCGGCTTCATTCGGCGGTCACAAGCTGGAGCCAAAGTCATTTCTTACGCAGTGCTCTGTTGACGGGATAAAGAACGAGCTTCCCGAGGGCTTCCCCAACAAGGATAAAATAGTTGGCAGCCTTACGAATTTCATGCAGGGCATAATGAACACCGCCATGGCAGGCGGGGCGGTTGACCCCAAGAAGCTGCTCAGCGCGGTTGCCAGCATGGATATAATGGGGCTTGTGAACGATGTGAAAAAACTCGCAGCCGACGAGTGCGTTGTTGACGAGCCTTACGAGCCTCCCGCAGCACCCGCAGGCAAGGATGATGGAGAGGAAAAGGATAAAAGCTCGGTGTCTTTTGGCATCAGGGTGGGCGCGAATTTCTCGCATACCTATGGGGAATACGATGTATATTCCCGTAGAGGATGGCAGAGAGGCGATGGCAATTACGGCGACGTTCTCGGTCTGCAGGCAGGCTTTGTGGTTGATTTTCCCGTTAGCAACTGGTTCCACATCCAGCCCGGCTTGATGTATATCCAAAGGGGAACGGAGGATGCCGGCGGTAGCACCACCGCCCATTACATTCAGCTTCCCTTGCTGCTATCGTTCAAGCTCTCCGCTCTCAGGCTCAACGCGGGACCGTATTTTGACTTTTTCCTAGCCGAGAATGGTACTCTTAATTACGGCAGCAATGACTTTGGTCTTAGCACGGGCATAGGCTTTGATATAGGCATGTTCTACATAGGCGCGTTTCACGACTATGGTTTTTTCAACATATTGAAAGGAGGATATTATGGATACATAGCTGACTACAAAGCCTATAACCGCACACTTGGTCTTAACTTGGGGATAAATCTATGAGAAAACTTCTTTTTTTGCTTTTCGCGGCATTTGCAGCTTTTGCAATTTTAAACTGCAGCGCAGACGATGACATGCCCTGCATGAGCTGCAAACATGACCCTTATCCGTCGCAAGGCGGTGGCTACTTCCCGCAGAATCAGTATGCCTACTGCCTCATTCGTGATAGCTATTATGGCTATTATGAATGTGAATATATGAGCGTTTACGATTGCGACTATGATTATGGCGGGGAAACCTACAGCGATGATTACACCTGCGGTGATTACTGGTGGCAGTCCAGCAATCCGCAGCCACCGCCCAGCAGCTCCTCGCGTCCTGTGAGTTCGTCCAGCGTTGAATACACAGGCGGTTCTTGCAATGTGAATGATTACGGAAGAGTTGAAATTGGCGGTCAGGTATGGATGGCCAAGAACTGGGGCTGCTA